>NZ_QORY01000003.1:0-172962 GCF_008368755.1 Bacillus sp. AR2-1 | reverse complement strand
TATACAGAAAGGATGGCGTTTTTGGTATGAATTTATCGATTTCTGATGAACTAGAATTGTTTTCTCAAGAATTGCAACGATATATGTCACCGCATGCTTTAGAAAAGTTAGCCAGAGAACTAGGATTTGTCCAACGAAAAAGCAAATATCGTGCACAAGATTTAGTTGCTCTGTGTGTCTGGTTAAGCCAAAACTTAGCGAACACTTCATTGACACAACTATGTAGTCGATTAGAAGCTAACACAGGTATTTCTATGAGTCCAGAAGGACTCAATCAACGCTTTAACTCTCAAGCTGTTCAGTTTTTACAACAAATATTAACATCTTTACTCCATCAACAATTTTGTTCATCTAGCCACATTCTAACATCGTATACAAACTATTTTCGTAGGATTCGTGTATTGGATTCTACACATTTTCAGATTCCAGATAAATTCGCCTCTACATATCAAGGTTCAGGAGGTAGTGGGCATAGTGCAGGTGTGAAAATTCAACTTGAGTATGATTTACTAAATGGTCAGTTCCTACATGTTCATGTAGGATCGGGAAAGCACAATGATAAAACTTATGGTTCTACATGTTTAACGTCTCTTCAACCGCACGATGTATTTATACGTGATTTAGGATACTTCGACTTAAAAGATCTACATACTATAAGCGAGTGTGGTGCTTATTTTATTTCACGATTAAAGCTCAATACTCGTATATATCAGAGAAACAAAGAGCCTGAATACTTTCAAAATGGAATGATGAAAAAACATTCTGAGTACATCCAACTAGATATGGAACAATTTATTGACCAATTACAACCTGGTGAAACATATGAAATCCCTGAGATTTATATCGGAATGTATCAAAAGCTTCCTGCAAGACTTATTTTGTATAAATTAACTGAAACGCAAATGAAACGTAGGCAAAAGGATTTAGCATCTAAAGAACATAAGAAGCAAATTACCTATAAAGATCGCAGTAAACGACTTAGTGCAATTAACTTTTACATTACAAATATTCCATTGGAATATCTACCAAAAGAACAAGTATACGATTTTTACTCCTTACGATGGCAAATTGAACTTATCTTTAAAACATGGAAATCATTTTTTCGTATTCATCACTGTAATTCTGTAAAATTAGAACGACTAGAATGTCACTTATACGGACAATTAATTAGCATCCTGCTTTGTTCCTCCACCAATGTTTCAAATGCGCCAATTACTCCTCATCAAGAAGAAACGAGAATTAAGCGAATATAAAGCGATTTATATCATAAAAGATTATTTTCCACTTATCTATCAATCTTTACAAAAAGACATCCAAGAATTAACAAAGATCTTGTTTCGTCTGTTCAATCTCTTACAGAAAAACGGACGAAAATCCCATCGGTATGAGAAGAAAACAGTCTTTGATATCTTAGGCATCGTATACAATTTTTCTACGTCTCACAATCATTTAGCGTAATCAAAAAAATTGAAACCCGAAGGGGTTTATTTGGTATGCAAATCTTTATAGAAATTACACTGGATCTTTAGAAAAAAGAAAAAATTTCATATGAAATTAAATTTAAATAGGCTTAGCTTGATGGGCATGGGGTATCGCCCACATTTTAAAGAAAATATACGCTAAGCAAATTTTGAAACAAAAAAGCCGATTTTTACCCAGTTAAGAGTACATCGGCTCGTTAATATTTAGCAGTAATTTCGTACTGTGTGCATAAAGATCTTTCTGATATCGCTCCCTCAGATAGAATCCAGCTTCACTTAGTTCTCTACCAAAAATTTGAAAAAATAAGTTTAACGGCTTGATAATTAATCTTAAATGATTTATATTTGTATTAAATGATAGTATTATCTATCAAAAATGACTTTATACAGAGAAAGGTGTGATTGAAATTGTTAAACTCCACATTGGTGGAAAGCCTTTAGGTGCAGCAGCAATGAAAAGATTGGGAAGAAATGAGTGAGCTTTCACAATAAAGAACGCTATAAATTTAAGTAGTGCTTGATACCCTTGAATTGGATTATTTGGTAAAAACATCGAAACTCATTGAAATATATTCTCGTCTAGTAACTAAATTTATTTTAAGAGATAACTAATGAATTGAAAAAATCCATTAGTTGAAAAACGTAAAAATAGACAAGAGAAAATCCTGAAAAACCTATTCACAAAGTATGGTATGAAGGCAAGCTAGTAAGGGGAATTCAAAAATTATTGGATAAAAGCGAGGTAAATAATATGACTTTTGAAGAAAAATTACAAGCATATGCAGAACTTACGGTGAAAATTGGTGTCAATATTCAACCAGGGCAATATTTATTAGTCAATACATCAGTGGATGCATTGGATTTCGTTCGTTTAGTTGTGAAAGAGGCCTATAAGGCTGGGGCAGGACGTGTTCATGTTAATTTTACTGATGAGGAAATGGATCGTGCTTACTTTGATCATGCCTCAGATGAGGAATTTAATCATTTCCCAGAATGGATAGTCAAAATGAATGATGAGCTGATTGAACGTAAAGGCGCACTATTAATAATAGATGCTACAGATCCTGATAAATTTACAGGTATTTCAGCTGATCGTCTAGCTACCTATCAAAAGGTATCAGGAGCTGCTCTAGAAAACAATCGCAACGCCGTAATGAAGGATTTAATAGCTTGGTCGATGGTAGCAGTTCCTTCATCAAAGTGGGCATCAAAGGTGTTTCCGAATTTAGCATCTGAGGAGCAAGTACCAGCATTATGGGAGGTTATTTTTAAAGCTGTTCGTATCGGTGAAGGCAATGCTGTTGAAAAATGGCGTCAACATGTAACACATTTAGAATCTCGTGCGGTCCTACTGAACAATAAAAAATATGCGAAGCTTCACTATACATCACCAGGTACTGATTTAACAATTGCATTAGCACCAGAGCATAAATGGATTACTGGAGGTGGTAAAACGCCAGATGATACTAACTTTATGGCTAATATGCCGACAGAAGAGGTTTATACGTTACCGATGAAACAAGGTGTAAATGGCTATGTAAGCAATACAAAACCATTAGTTTATCAAGGGAATATTATCGACGGCTTTAAACTGACATTTGAAGAAGGAAAAATTATTAAAGCTGAAGCACAGATAGGACATGATTTATTACATGAGCTTATTAATGTGGATGAAGGCGCCTGCTATTTAGGTGAGCTAGCACTTGTACCACATCTATCGCCAATTTCAGCATCGGGGATTTTATATTTTAATACATTGTTTGATGAAAATGCATCGAACCATTTAGCGATTGGTACAGCTTATCCAACTTGCTTAGAAAATGGAAGGGATTTAGAAAACGATCAACTCGAAACGTTAGGTGCAAATATTTCAGTAATACATGAGGACTTTATGATTGGCAGCAGTGAGATGGACATCGATGGTATTTTACCAGATGGAACTGTAGAGCCAATTTTCCGTAAAGGTAGCTGGGCATTTTAAGTTATTAATTTGAAGAAAGGAGTATATGAAACGATTATTAAGCATAATTGGTGCAACTATATAGGTGTTTCATATGTTTTTGCTCAGATTGAAAATTACCTCTTTAATTAGAAGTAAAATGCATTCAAAGGAGATAGGCCAATGAATTTCTGGGAAATCGTTTTGATAGTTGTGAATTTTAGTCTATTGAGTTGGATACTGTTAGTAGACAGAGAAACGAAAAAGTGGTCTAAATTAGCTACTTTGGTTGCTGTTGTAATGGTTACAGTTCAGCTATTGGTAGAAGGTTTTAGATGGCAGATGATTCCGGCATATGCATCCCCAGTTATCTTGATTTTATGCTATTTATTAGCGGGGCGGAAAAATGGCTTTAGAAGCCGGGGGATATTCTTAGTTAAAACTTTGTTGTTGTGCATCTATTTGTCTGTAGCAGTTGCGCTACCCTTACTTATGCCAGTATTTTCATTTGAAGAACCAACAGGCCCACATAGGATCGGTACGAAGCTATATCATTGGGTTGATCATCAAAGAAATGAACCATATTCGCAAAATCCAAATGATCGACGCGAACTGATGGTGCAAATTTGGTATCCTGCAGCTGAAAAAAGCAAGGGGGATCAAGAACCTTATATTCGTAACATAAATGAACTCTCTAAGGGATTGGAAAAAACATTGTCCATTCCTGCATTTGCATTCAGCCACTTAGAATTGGTAAAATCTCATTCGTTTATTGATTTAGAACTCTCAGACTCAGAGAATCAATATCCTATATTACTTTTCTCTCATGGTTTTAATGGTTTTCGTAATCAAAACACGTTTGAAGTTGAGGAGTTGGCTAGTCAAGGCTATATTGTTCTAAGTATCGATCATACCTTTGATACTGCAGCTACCGTCTTTCCAGATGGTCGAGTTGCTTACGTACAGCCCTTCAATTTAACTGATGACGAAGGGGATAGCCACATAAAATTATGGGAGGAAGATGTCACCTTTGTGCTTAATCAGATAGAGAAACTTAACCAAAACGATGAGACCGGCTTCTTTACAGGAAGGCTTGATACCTCACGAATTGGAATGTTTGGGCACTCTTACGGTGGAGCTACCGCAGCACAAATACTTACAAAAGATTCTCGTGTCAAAGCAGCTATTAATATGGATGGCGCTTTGTATGGGGAAATTTTACCTGAAAGTGGGATTGGAAAACCATTTCTGCTCATGAGTGCAGAAGAGCCTGATGAAGCAGATCCCGATAAAGTGACGGAGCGATATGAACGTGGGTTAGCTGGCGGTGGTATGTCAATGGTCATTCCTCATACAGATCATACAAGCTTCACTGATTTACATTTGTTCTCCCCACTGTTGCAGAGCCCAGGTGAAAATCCAAAGGAAGTTCATCGCATTATCAACGAATTCAGCCTGGCATTTTTTGACCAGTATGTAAAACAGAAGGATGATGGCTCAAACCTTAAAAGGCTGATGAACAAATACCCGGAAGTGAATTTTAAAGTAAACCGATAACTTTATGCAGAAAGTACCTTCATGAAAAAATGCTGAAGAAATTAGCAAGAAGGATAACCATATTAGTGAAAAAAATAAAAATATCACAAGGGAACATCGTAAAAATAGCTTGGAAAACCCAGCTAATGTGATCATTTTCTCTACTAAGAAAGCGACTTGTACCATTTCCTTTAGCTTTTGTATTTATTACATTAAAAAATTAATTTCTTCATCGTCATCTAAATAATGAAATGCTAAAAATGAAACATTTAAGTACCATCAGTTTCAGTAATATAATTCTTTTGGAAAAGCTACATTCAGCAGCTGGACACTTTGTTTGGGATTGTTTATCATAATATCAAATGATATATTTATCTATCAAAAAATGAAGACTTTATATATAAAAAGGGAGAGATTGACGATGAAGAAAGACTTATCAACGTTAAAGGAAGCGAGATTTAACGCAATTCTTGATTCGGCTACTATATTGCTGGTTGAAAATCCTACTGCTTCGATGAATGAAATTGCGGAATATGCGGGAATTGGCATTGCTACACTCCATCGCTACGTCGAAAGCAGAGAGAAATTGATGCTATTCTTGGGCCATCGAGCTATACAATTGGTAAGTGATACCGTAAACCAGATTCCACTGGATGAGGATAGAAGCGAAAACTATATCCCAGAACTCATTGAAGCGTTAATCCCTTTAGGTGACAAAATCTATTTTCTAGGTCATGATGCATCTGTATTTAACAACAAAGAATTAGGTGAAGCCGAAGAGAAGCTGAGGGAACCCTTACGACGCGTTATTGAGCTGTTACAACAAAAAGGTTACTTTCAGCAAACGGTTAGCAGCGAATGGATTTTGAATACGCTTTATGCCCTGCTTTTCCATACTTGGGAACAGGTACATGAAGGAAATGTGGCTAAAAAATCTGCTGCAGAGCTTGTTTTAAATACATTTTATTATGGTTTCAAAGCTAAGGATGAGTCGAGAGGGAAGTGAAATGATACAAATCCATGATAATTAACATCAATAATATAGAAAGCGAAAAGGAGTACTGGGAAATGAATAAAATCTCTATTGTAAAGGCTGTTCATCAATCCATGGTCGGTGCCCAGCTAAATGTAATGGCATTGGAATACATGGCATTTGCACTTGCAGGATCTGAGGAGAAGAACAAAGTCGAAGGGACTTTTTGTAAGCTATGGCGGCAGGGGAACAACCGTTTTAGTCATCAATACGCTTATGAAGCTCAAATGGACGGAAAAACTCTAGGGATGATTACTTGCTATCCCATCCCCGTTTTAAATCGTCTTGCTTGGCCCACTTTTAAACAGCTGCTTTCATTCGGAAAGTTGGGTTTTGTTTTTTATAACATTCTGAATATCAAAATGCTTTATTCCATGATTACCTTGAAGGAGGGAGAAGATGACGAGTTTCACATCGGAACAATCGCTTTATTGCCTGAAAGTCGAGGACTGGGGATAGGTACCAGACTACTTGAGTTTGCCGAGGAACAAGCTTCCCTGCAAGGCTTTGCCAAATGCTCACTAACGGTAAAGAAAGAGAACCAACTTGCCATTAAATTGTATCAGAGGTTAGGCTACCAGATTACAAGTCAAATCAGTAAACCAAAGTTATCGTTGTACAGAATGGTCAAAAACATAGGACGTTACAACCTGTTATAAAAAAGTTGTAACGTATTAGGGCAGTACTAATGGTACCGTCACATCAATATCAATCCAAGATTAAAAATTTTTAGCTAAAAAGACAACAATATTATGTATGATATGTATACTCCATACAATCCAAAACGCTGAAATTTTAGTATGTCCATTTTCTTTTTTCTGTGTATAATTCCAATAAGAGTATGCAAATACCCATCCCATAATTCCAGCATATAACATATAAGTATAGCCAAAACTGTGGCTCAATCCAAATATACAAGATGAAATAAAGATAATTGATTTATTGTATTTTTCCATCCCGGGAATTAATCTTAAAATCCAAAATACAAACATTTGATATAGAGCTGTTTCTAATAAAGGTGCAAGGACTATACCATCGACTATTTGAACTGATAAATCTTCATCTTCAATAGGATTTTTTTGTATACCTCCTGGTAGAAAGCTAGTTGGCATTGGTAACAAGAAAGATGCAAAAGTCATGACTAGTATAAACCAGGGTGCTTTTAAATGATATAAATAATGTTGTATCTTCTGAATCATTGTTATATTCTCCTATTGTACATTTATAATATGCTGTCTATTAATTTTTAGAATAATAGAATTCAAAAGTGAAATACCCGCCACTTAACGTCCTAATGGACTGTTTGAAGTGGGGGCTTCTCGGTTAGTCGTTACTTTTGATAGCTAACGAATTCGTCCTAAGACAACCGAGCTAACTCCCTCGTTCCCAGGGTTATTTTATTGCTATCTATGCTAACGCTAATAGGCGTATTGCTTCATTTTTGATATTGATAGCTGCGTTATAATCTCTATCGAGATTTACACCACATATACAAGAATATACTCGCTCAGACAATGACATATTTTTCACATTTCCACAACGGCTACATGTTTTTGTGGAAGGAAACCATAAAGGCTTATGTTTTAGATTCAAATGATAATACAATACTAGAAGTTAATAGTGGAAAAAGTAAAAATAATATTAAAGTAAATAAAGATGACACATATCAAGTTAAAATTATAACAGAAGAACATGAGGGGGAATTTAGAATATCATGGAAAAAAGAAAAATAGCTAATTTAATAAAAAGACACTTTATAAAGTGTCTTTTTATACGTTGACATACTATGAAAGAAAATGTAGTGATTAATCAAAATATGTTGGATGCTTCTTGGTTGGTTTTATTATAACATTGATATCAATAATTTTAAATGCAATTTTACATATATATAGATTATTTTATATTTATGCATGCCGCTCGTCATCTTCTTTTCGTTTTCATATTTTGTTATTCTGATTTGCAATAACGATAATGAGTTAGTAAATTAGAATCAAGTAAAGAATATATAAAGAACCATGGGAAATAATATTAATTGTAGGCACTCCTTAAAGGAGGATACGATGGATCTTTTGATTAGAGAATTAGAAGTAAATGATTTAGACAATTCACTTGAGATTGATGATAGTTTTATAGTGGGTTCTTGGTTCATTCTTTCTCTTTCAAAAGTAAATAAAAGGATAGAATATACAGTAGAAGACGTTCCAAGTTATTAGAAAAGCTATTTACACAATCAATATGATGATGAACTGGTATGCAAAGAATATATAAATATATAAAACTAAATAATTATTCAAAAAAACTGTGCATAAAAACCTGCATTATAACAAGTTCTTAGCACAGTTTTTTTATTTTATGCCTTTCATTAAAACTTGAATCCTTGGGGCCATAAAATATAAAATTACACTTAAAATGATTGAAAGACCACCAATGACACCGAAATAAATAATTTCTGTTTCAGGATTATATAATCGAACTATTTGAGCATTTATAGCTTGTGCAGCTGCACTAGTTAAGAACCACAGACTCATTGTTTGAGCAGAGAAGGCAGCTGGTGCTAATTTGGTTGTAATTGATAGACCTACAGGTGATAAACAAAGTTCCCCGATTACTACTAATAGGAAGCTAATCGCTAACCACATAGGGCTTACAAGGGATTCTGTACCATGGATATATGCAGGGATAATCATAACTAAGAAGGATAAACCAGCAAATAGTAAACCAATAGCAAATTTATTAGCTGTACTTGGTTGACGTGAATTAAGCTTTATCCATAACCAAGCAAATACTGGTGCTAACAAAACAATATAAATTGGGTTTAATGATTGAAACCATGAAGATTGAAGTTCAATCCCGGCCAATTTTAATTGAGTACGCTGATCAGCATATGAAGCTAAAATGATAGCTCCTTGTTCTTGAATGGCCCAAAACATTGTAGCAGCGATAAATAATGGTATGTAAGCAATTAAACGAGACTTTTCAATTTTTGTAGTTTTCGGACTACGATACATAAAAATAAAGTAACCAGTTGGAATGAGAATACCTAAGATACTTACTAATAAAGTGAATCGATTAATAGTTAAAATACCTGTTGGTATCGTTAATATACAAAATAGTACTATAGCTATTGTACCAATACTAAACTGTATAATAACTTTTTTTCTTTCGATGTCTGTTAAAGGATTTGGTACTTGTGTTCCTGCTAAACCAAGATTTTTCTTTTTTGTAAGAACGAAAATAATTAAGCCTAATAGCATACCAATTGCAGCAACACCAAAACCTAGGTGGAAGTTATACTTTTGACCAAGTGTCCCTATAATAAAAGGAGATAAAAGAGCTCCTAAATTAATACCCATATAGAAAATACTGAAACCTGAGTCACGTCGAGTATCTGTTTCACTATATAAATCACCAACAATGCTAGATACATTAGGCTTTAATAAACCTGTACCTAGTACTAAAAATACCATAGATATGAATAAAGTACTTATAGTTCCTGGTAGTGCTAAAATCAGGTGACCTATCATAATTAAAACTCCACCCCAAAAAATCGTTCTACTTGAACCTAATAGACGATCTGCAATCCACCCACCAATAATGCCAGACATGTAAACGAGAGATCCATAGATGGCCATAATTGACGCTGCGGTCGCATGATCCATCCCTAAACCACCTTGTGAGATTGAATAATACATGTAGTAAAGTAATATTGCTCTCATCCCATAGTAAGAGAATCGCTCCCAAAACTCTGTAAAGAATAGGGTAAACAGCCCCTTAGGGTGTCCGAAAAAACCGCTTTGCGGAACAGTACGAATAATATCGCTTTTACTAAGCTTCTCCATACGAATGCACTCCTTATATTTTAATATAACAATACTAGATTAGTATAAACCAATAATTAGAAAATTAAAATAAAAATTTACTTAGTTAATTATTAGAATTTTTATAAAAAACAAATTTTGTGTTGCTTTTAATTTGGGTTTTAATTATATTATTTAATATAGATATATTGATTGGAAATAATGATAGTGTATAAATATTAATACAAAATGTAGGAGGATTTATATATTGTTAATGAAAGAAGTTGCTATAGAAGATATTTATCAGGAAATATTAGATGGAAAAAGAAATAAATTTCCTCCAAATACATGGAAAGAAGATAAAGATAATAAAATGGCGCGGAGGATAATAACATATTTGCTTAACAGTATTTTAAAATGGAATAAGGAAGACATAAGAAAAAAATGGAACACAAAATTAATTGTAAAATATAGGCTACGGGGATTACTCAAACATAGGTATGAAAATAGCCCTTTTAAAGCAATAAATGATTTGTACCCAAATCAATTCAAAGAATGGGAATTTGGTATGACTCCTTTAAATTATTGGACTAAAGAAAAAGCATTAACAATTTTGAAATGGATTATTGAGGAAAAAGAGGGCCTTTCACAAGAAAAGCTCTTAGGAGTATACGGGAAAAATTGGTTGAAAAAAAATAAGCTTAGTGCACCTCTGGCTATGTATTGGAATAGTAGCCCGTATGCAATGATTAGTGATCTTTATCCAAGGCGTTTTAAAGAATGGGAATTTGGTATGACTCCTAATAACTTCTGGACGAAAGAAAAAGCATTAGAAGCATTGAAATGGACCATTGAAGAAAAAGAGAGATTAACTCCTAAACAATTGCTTGATATATACAATATAAAGTGGTTAAAAACCCATAGATTAGCATCAGTATGTCAAATGTTTTGGGGGAATAGTCCGTTTAGAATGATTAATGATTTGTATAGAGACCGTTTTAAAGAATGGGAGTTTAAAGTTACTCCTGTTGGATATTGGTCTAAACGTAAAGCATTAGAGGCGTTAAGGTGGACTATTGAAGAAAAAGAAAAATTGGATGAAAAACAGCTATTAAAAGTATTTAATCAAAAATGGCTAATAAAACAAAAATTATGGACACCGTTAAAACGCTATTGGAAAGGAAGTCCATATGAAATGCTTATTGCTCTATATCCAAATCGTTTCTCAAAAAATATGTTAAAAGGATATATTTAAAAGTAATGATTAAATTCATAATTATTGAGAAAGTTTATGATATAACATTCGGTTATTAATTTGGAGGAAGACACCTTAAAGGTGTCTTTTTTTATACTAAAAAAGAAAAATATTAATTTGTGTAAAAAACTTCAAAATACTAAAGGGATTTCTATTCATAATTAAATAAAATTATTCATTAATTGTTTTATCTCTTTTCCTATTAGAACCAAATTTTTGCTAATTGAGATACTCCTTTTATTATCTCTTTTTCGCATAAATCACCAAATCCAAGTTGAATATGAGGATATTCTGGTAAATATTCCGAGAAATATTTTGAGCAAGGATAAACTATAATACCTTGATCATGTGCTCTTTGAATTAGCATTTTTTCACTCATTTTTGTTTTCACTTCAATAATAACGAAAATACCGGAGTTACCACCTTTAATCTTGACATATTCCTTAAAATGCTTTGATAATTCCTTATTTAATAGATTCATTTTACGTTTATATAAAGCTTTCATCTTCCTTAAGTGCGAGTACCAATATCCTTCATTCATAAAAGTTGCCAATGTTCGCTGATGAATAGATGAGGATGTTTGTTCAAGTAAAGGAAGTATCTTTTTATAGTCATTTATTAGCCGCCTAGGCAAAACCATATAACTGACACGGATAGAGGGGAGGAGTGCCTTTGAAAAGGTTCCTAAATAAACCACCCTATCATTAGAATCTAAACTTTGAAGAGACGGTATAGGTTGATGGATATATCGAAATTCACTATCATAATCATCCTCAATAATATAGCCTTCCACCTTTTTTGCCCATTCAATTAACTTTAGTCTTTCATTGACAGGGATGGTCACTCCATACGGAAAGTGGTGAGTGGGAGTGACATATAAAAGCCTAGAAGGCGATTTTAAAAGAAAATCGACTTGGATGCCTCGTTCTTTTACAGGAATTGGATCAATAATAAATGATTGAAGAACAAAAAGTTCCCTTGCCACGTTATATCCAGGATCTTCTACTGCTAGGTAATGATAGTTTTGCTTTAACATTAGTGACAAAAGTAATAACAAATGTTGTGTGCTACTGCCAATAATAATTTGTTCTGCAGAAGTAGTAACTCCTCTTGATTGAAATAAATAATCTGCTAGTGCTTTCCTTAATTTAATGTCGCCTTGTTTTTCTCCGTATGAAAACATGCTAGAGTCTTTAATAATTTTGTTTGTAATCATTCTCCATTTTTTCAAAGGAAAGTTCTCTTGATCCACTGTCCCAATCTTAAAATCAATAGTTTTCATGGCAGTATGATTTGTTTCATGATGCAGTTCTCTGATAGGTTCAAAATTTAGTGTTTCATCCGATATAATAGTCTCAACAAAAAATCCTTTTTTGTTTTCACTTCGAATATATCCTTCCGATTGCAGTTGTTCATAGGCAACCTGGGTTGTGTTTCTGCTGACCTCTAATTGGGTAGCGAGTTGTCTAATTGATGGCAACTTTTTACCTTGTTCTAATTTACCAGATAAAATCTGAGTTCGTATATATAGATAAACTTGTTGATACATAGGATTTTTACTTTTTCGATTTATGTTAAATATTAGTTCCTTCATTATTTGAATACCTCATCTGTCATTTGTATTTATTGTAAACTGTACCTTTTAGAAATGACAGTATAAATAAATAATGAATTTATAAAAAATTTAATCTAGGAGAAAGTTTATGACAATATTTATGTACATATTTTGTTTGATTGTATGGGGACTTAACTTTATTGCAGTAAAAATTCAAGGAACTCCTGTCAGTTTAGAACTATCCTTAACTTATCGTTTAGTTATGACAGCTTTTTTATTTTTGATTCTTATTTGGTTCCTTCGACCAAGAGGGATGCCAACAAAAAAAGATATTTTATTTATAATGATTTTTGGTATATGTAACTTTGCATTAAGCTATCTATGCCTTTATTACGCTACAATTTTAAGTTCTGCGGCAATTGTAACGTTAATTTTTTCATTAAAGGTGATTTTGACCCCAATCGCTCTTCGAATTTTTTTAAAAGAAAAGTTACATTCACGCGTTTTTTTTGGAGGAATTTTTGGTGTAGTAGGAGTATGCACTCTCATCTATCCGAATTTAAATAATTTTCAAGGTTTCAATGATATAAAAGGAATTATGGTCGCAATCTTAGGTACGGTTCTTACAGCAATAGGTGATGTGAGCTCGGCACGAAATGCAAAACACAAGGTGAACCCTATCTATGCAAATACAATTGGATTTACAGTAGGTAGTATATTGATGGGGGTAATTGTATTATTTCAAGGGGAAAAAGTTACGTTTCCCACATCGTTTTCATATGTAAGTATGTTGCTATATTTAACTCTGTTTGCTTCTTTTGTAGCATGGTTATTTTATTTGAAGCTTGTAGAAAAAATAGGAGGAGCTCGAAGTGGGTATATGGTTGCGCTATTCCCTGTAATTGGAGGGATAGCTTCCGTTTTAATCGGTGAGTCAAATCCATCCCCGTATTTGTTTGTTGGTTGTTTTTCTAGTTGTATTGGAGCTGCTATCGCATTAGGGTTTAGAACTCAAAAGCAAAATCCAAAATTAACTCTAAAAGGGTTTAATTAAAAAAGGAATAAGTGTAATGGACTTGAAAATAGGGCCCATATATTTTTGTTTTTTTACGTATAAATTGTGCAGGTTCTTTTGAAAAAAGACACCATTAAGCGTCCCTAAAATGGGCAGATAGGGATTTGTTTTTTCCAATCTAAAGAAATTATGTATCAGCTCTTTGAAAAAATATCATATTATCCGTTCGATTTAATATACATTATTTAATGGAAAAAGCCCTACAGGGGACGTAGGGCAAGTCTAAGGGTATTGAAGAATTATCGATTCTAAAAATAAAGAACTTCTTGGAATATAATAAGTTTAACATATAATTCTCTAAAACACTATATAAGAATGTTAAAGAAATGTGAATTGCTGCTTCTAAAGCACCAGCATTTAAAGCTGGAAAAAAATTAAAAGAAGCAGTGAAATAATTATACATAATGAAAAAAGGATTTGATATTCATATCAGATCCTTTTTTCATTATTATTTTAGTATAATTGCTCATCGTAGCTTCTTAAAAAGGGGTTAGAAACTAGATATTTTTCAGGTACTACAATCTAAAATTAATACTTTTCCTTGTTTGTGGTATTCACTTTTCCTAGCTTAACGGACATGGGTGCACTATATCATAAAAAGAAAATTAGATGTTTAGTATTAAATAAAATTAGTATCAATACAATATTGGTCCTTTAAGGAAACCAAATTAGAGAGCAACATTTCAAAGAGTATCCTGTGATATAACTAAGTAGAATTTTAAACAAGGGGATGATGAGGTGAATAAATTGAAGGGGAAAGTTGCATTAGTAACAGGGGCTAGTAGGGGAATAGGACGAAGTATTGTCTTACATTTGGCACAGGCTGGTGCGTTAGTTGTAGTTCACTATAGTACAAGAAAAGAAGAAGCAGAAAGTGTAGTGGATAAAATTAAACAAGATGGCGGTGCCGCATTTGCAATCAGTGCAGATTTAAGTACTTTTAAAGGCATTAATAACTTGTATTTAATGATGGATCAATCTCTTCAAAAACATATAGGTAATACTACATTTGATATTCTTGTAAATAATGCTGGAATTGGGCAGATTTTAACGTTAGAGGAATCTACAGAGGAGTCTTTTGATGAGGTTATGAATATTAATGTGAAGGCTCCATTTTTCATTATTCAAAAGGCTTTGCCACGTTTAAAAGATGGAGGACGGATTATCAATATTTCATCATTTGTTACACGAGTAGCCTCCCCAAGTGTTTTTGCCTACAGTATATCTAAGGGGGCAATTAATACACTTACTCATACTTTAGCACAACAACTTGGTGCTCGTGGTATTACAGTAAATGCAATTCTCCCGGGTATAATTAATACAGAAATGAACGCTGAGACATTGGGGAATAAAGATGGCCAAAAATATGCTGCAGGTTTATCGACTTTTAATAGGTGGGGAGAACCTAATGATATAGCTGATATTGTAGGTTTTCTTTCTTCATCAGATAGCCGTTGGATAACTGGTGAGTTAATCGATGCAAGTGGTGGATCTTGCTTATAATGCTAGAGGAAAAGCCGGCTTAATAGAGTTGGATTTGCAATTCTATTTTTTATTTGTTAAATAATCGAGCTACGCACCATTTATTAGATCTTACAAAAGTCACCTTGAAACGAGTCCAAGTATTGAAATTCAATCAAGTTAGAGAACCAATTATGCTGTAGTAGGATTAATGGTAAATGCAAATAGTAAAGATGCAATGAATATGCATAATTTCATATATAAATAGGTACTTTTTGTTAACTCTTTCACAGGGAACAAAATGTATGAAATTAGTATGATAGAATCAATTTGTATTTAATATAAAGGGGATGATTAAATGCTAAAAAGAATGATCGTAGGGGTTTCATCATTAGTAGTTGGAGCAACAGTTGGTTTAGCGACAGATGTATCTGCAGCACCTGCACCACCATTAACATCATTAAATGTAGTAAAAGTTGAATCTCAATTAGGCGGAGTTGAATTTATTGGTGCAAACAACTTAAGTACGGTTAAAGATCATGGAGGAAGCTATTTATATATTTATACAAATGAAATGGGATATGGTAGAAATCCAATTGCTCAAATGAGTGGACAAAAACTAAAAAAAGTAGATTCTAAGATGATTGATATTAATGGTGATAGAACAGTTGATGGATGGGAATATAAATGGGATGCTTCGGGACAGCAAAATGGACAATTCAAATATCAAAACACATCTACAAATGCACCTTGGAATACATTATCTACTTCATTAAATATTAAATAAGCTAACATAAGAATTTAATGTTAATTTTTGGTTGGTTGCAATATTTAATGTTTAGGTAACTAAAGGAGTCTACGTTTTTTGTGGGCTCTTTTAATCTATTGAAAAGACACGTGCAAATTGATAAGCTATTTTATCTAATTATCACGATGTATGTTTACATAATGCTATTTCCGTAAACAAATTTTTAGTTAATAGTGTGAGTAATTAAGGAAATAAATCTATTGGAAAATCATGAAATATCAAAGGAGTCTTTCAGTATAATAATCTAAAACGATATATTTATGAATTTTTATAATATTTTTAGCCAACATTAAGTCACAAATCATACGATTTTCTTACAAAATACTATAATTTGATTAGTAATAGTAGTGAAAAAAACATTAAACATAACTAGGTAGTATAGCTAATGTTATTTTTTTACATAATTTGTTTAATAGTATGTACATCGTTATTATTCAATGTAACTAGAATAATTTAAAAGGAGATAGGAAGTTATGTTTAAAGAAAAAACAAATAGAAGACTAAAAAAGATTGTTATAATTACTGCGGCTTGCACCATGATGTCAATGTATGGAGCACCAATTTCTAGTACAGAGGCAGCAATCCGATCTCATGCTCCATCAGTTTATGTAACACCACAAAATACTGCTGCTTCAGATATTATTAGCATAGACTGGTCACCAGTCCAAACAGCACCTTATACGTATTGGGCTGTGCATAACTGGAATCAGGGGGGAGAGGGTGGTGGTTATGCTGGCTTCCAACAACAAAGTGGTTTTGATCAAACCGGTAAACGTACTCTTCATTTTGCGCTTTGGGATCCAATAGCATCAAACCAAGCAATAAAGGCTGAATATTTATCACCGACTTCTGAAGCCAGTAGATTTGGTGGAGAAGGAACAGGTCTGAAGGTACAAACAACTTATAATTGGAAAGATAGTGAATGGTATCGAATGACTCTACGTTCTTGGCAAGAAGATGGCCATACAAAGTTTGGCCAGTGGATAAAAGATAATAAATTAAATCAATGGAAATTAGTTGCTATTATGGATCATCCAGTTGCGAATGTTGCATTTAACTATGGTCTATCGATGTTTCAAGAGGACTGGGCTGGTAATGGACAAGATGTAAGAGAAGCACGCCTTAAAAATGGATACAGCAGAAAAGTTTCAGATCAACAATGGAATTCTTGGAATAATCAGCGTATCTCTGGGCAACATGATACGTCCTATCAATACGATGGAGGAGCAACTTCAGAATATCTCTGGGTTAAGGCAGGAGGAAATACTCAATCAACTATTGGTAATGGAAAAAGTTTCAATATAATTCAGCCTAGTCAACCTGAAATGGGAATTTTGGATTTTGATATTCAAAATATTCGCTTTGAAGATGAGAAATTAAATGTTTCTTGGAAATTGAAAGAACAAAGTACTCCACAATTTAAAGGGAAAATTGAAATCTATAACAATGAAAAGTTAATGGGACAACCTTTGAAAGTAATTGATAATATTAAGTCCTATCAAACTGAGGTAAGTCAAACTATGCAATTGCCTCAAACGGCTTTTGCTAAAATTACATTAACAGACATATTTGATCGAACTGTAGAGAAAAAAGTAGGAATTACAAATGGAAATTCTGATATTTTAGTAGGGAACCAATTTACATGGTCCCTAAAAGGATATAGTGACCGAGAAATTGCAAAAGTAGATTATAATAAAGCGGCAGAAGAGTTGAAAATCAAATTAGAAGCTGGTGTACCGCATTCTTACTTCAATAGCACATATGCAAGTATTAAGGTCCAGAACTCATCTGGTAGCGTATTATACAATAAGGAAATCGTGGGGAATAGACAACAAAATACCGAAAGCCAAACTGTGTCTGTAAAAATGGGGGATTACATTGAATTAACTCATATAGAAGGAGACGCAGTAAAGGAAAAGACACGCGCAACATTAACGAATCTTGAAAATAACAAAAATGAGACTATTGGAAAGACAGCAAGGTATCTGGTTACTAAAGAGGGATTAAAGAAAGTTGAAAAAATGCCAGAGACAACAATTCTAGATGGAAAACAATTTGCATGGTCATTAAAAGGATATAGTGATCGAGAAATTGCAAAAGTAGATTATAATAAAACAGCAGAAGAGCTGAAAATCAAATTAGAAGCTGGTGTACCGCATTCTTACTTTAATAGTACATATGCAAGTATTAAGGTCCAAGGCTCATCCGGTAGCGTTATGTACAATAAGGAAATCATGGGAAATAGACAACAAAATGCTGAAACCCAAACAGTACCTATAAAAGTGGGAGATTATATAGAATTTACTCATATAGAAGGGGAAGCAGTAAAGGAAAAAACTCGAGCGACTTTAATTAACCTTGAGAATGGAAAACAGGAATATATAGGTAAGAAAAGAACATATCAGGTCACATCCACAGGATTAATAAGAAAATAGATGTATAAAAAAGTTGGGGGAATCCCCAACTTTTTCTATAGAAATGGAAGAATAACAGTTTCTGTAACATCAAATGACCAATACTTCTCAAAATACATAAAAAGCATCACAATACTGTGATGGAAAAATAGAAAATAATAACCGGAATTGTCAAAAAATATGTGTAAGTTTTTGAAACGAACAAAAAGAATAGCAAATATTAAGTTTAGTTTTATCTTCTTTTGAATTTCGGCTTGTGTAATAATTAAATCGAAAGGTCGTGAAAGAATGAAGATAGCTGTGATACAAGCAAGTACCCAAACTAGCAAAAATGAACTGATATTTGAAGAAACAAAAAGGGCTGTGGCGAAACATGGATATGAAGTGTTGAATTTCGGCGTTACTATTGAGGAATCGGAGTTAAGCTATATCCAAGTGTCCTTAGCTGTTGGTCTACTTTTAAACTCAGGTGCAGTTGATTTTGTCGTCACTGGATGTAGTAGCGGTGTTGGTATGTCGATTGCCTGTAATACACTTCCCAATGTCATTAGTGGTTATCTGCCAACTCCAACAGATGCATTTCTGTTTGGTAGGATAAATCACGGAAACTGTGCATCACTGCCACTTGGATTGAATTTTGGTTGGGCGGGCGAACTAAATCTTCGCTTCACGCTTGAGAAACTTTTTGAAGAACCGTTCAATACAGGGTATCCTCAAGAATCCGCTGAACGAAAGAAACGTGATGCAGAACTTTTTAAAACAATCAAGAGTGTTTCACATCATGGCATCGTTCAGATTCTGAGTCAGTTAGATGTAGCTGTTATTAATCCTGTTCTTCAAAAACAAGATTTAGTGGAATTCCTCTTGCGGAATGGCACCAACACAGAAATATCAAAGTATCTAATCGAACAAACGACGGATTTAAATCACTGTAGATAAATACTGTATTTTTTAATAAGTTTGGCAATTTTAATGTTAACCATAAGTTGATTAAATACCATTGACCAATTGGGGAATATGACCGCCATTTCATTTATTTTGGGGTTCTTTCACAGTCCTTCCCCAACGAAAAAGCCCATTGCCTTTAGGCATGGGGTGAAAGTGAGGTTGGATACGGAGTGCTACTAAACAACCGCAAGGTTTGTGGCACTTTAGGTATCCAAAATGTGGGTATCCATTACGACGATTTTCCTGTTCTTTTCGTTTTTTGAGTTTAAATCTTAACCTAGAAGGTGATTCATTTTGCCTTGAACCATTGCCTCAAACATAGGTCCAACGACGTCTTTCAAAGCCTCTTGCATATCTTCAACAGTTTCCGATTGGTAAGCTTTAAAAATTGATTGAGCTAAATTTACGGATTTTGGATCTCTTTTCTATCTAACAATAAGTGTAACCACTCCCTCATAGTAATTTTAGAAAAAGAAAAACCGTGAAGCAACCCTCTATCTAGGATAGTAGGTTATTTACACGGTTTATATTACACTCTACAATAATCAATTATTATTTATTCGTAGCTTTTAAAGTATCTAAGACTATTTTGGTTGCTTCTGCAATAAGTTTATCATCGTATTCAGCATCCTCTTTATCATGATTAGAAAGTATTGCAAGAACAATCGGCTTTTTATTTGGTGGCCAAATAATTGCGATATCATTTCTTGTTCCGTAAGATCCCGCGCCTGTTTTATCAGCTACTTCCCATCCTTTTGGTACGCCCGCACGAATCAATTTATCTCCGGTTGTATTTCTCTTCATCCAATCTACTAATAGTTCACGTTTTTCTATTGGAAGTGCAGTTCCTAATGTAAATGATTGAAGTGTCTTAGCTATCGCTTCTGGTGTGCTGGTATCATGTGTTTCTCCTGGATGCACTTCATTTAATTCAGGTTCAAATCGTTCTGAAGTAGTAACAGTATCTCCCATTTCTCTCAAGATTTTTTCAAATTCAGAGGGCCCCCCTAACTGTTTAAGAATCAAATTATGTGCTGTGCTGTCACTATATCGAACAGAAGCATCTGCAAGTTCTTTTAACGTCAGTCCTGTATCAACATGCTTTTCAGTAATTGGATTATAATTAGAAAGATCTTCATGAGTATACGTAATCCTTTGATCAAGAGCTTCTAATGAGTTCTTGCGTAAAAGAGCGCCCACAGCTAATGATTTAGATGTAGATGCAAATGCAAAACGATCATCTGAATGATAAGCAACAGTTTGATTTGTATCTGTGTCCAGTGCATAAATACCAAGCTTAGCATCATATTCTTTTTCAAGTTTAGCGAAAGATTGGTTACCTGTATTTTCTTGTTTAATTTGATTAGCTTGATTCGTTTGTTTAGGTGGTTCAGATTGAGTGTTATTATTGGAACAGCCTATAAGTGTTACACATGAAAGTAATACGACAGGTACAAACTTTTTGTAATGTGAAATGGTAAAGAACTTGTTTAAAATGAACATTAATTTTCAACCTCTTTCAAGAATATATGGATTTTGTCTAGGTATTCTAAATACTGATGTAATTAAAGATAGTATAGGGTAGCCGTGCTTCTGCAGCTAAAATTTTACAGTTTACATCACTTCTAAAACGTTTTAAGAATTAATAAGTAACTTTTTAAGGTGTTTTTTCTCTACCCGCAATGATTCACTCGTAAAAATAGTAAACTGCTAACCCCTAAACGTAGTCTTCAAATACCCACCTTTTTTACATCCTTTTACTTTTCAAAACAATATGTCCTTTCATATTTTTGTAAAATATAAAAATAGGTTTCCGAGGAAATAAATGGTATTCAATTTGGACTACTATTTTTAGGAATACACGTAATAGACATTCTAAGTAATACATTTGTTCCATTTTTAGATGAGGAAGAACAGGTTAATCAGTAAAGAATAACAATTAATTGTAATCAAAAACGATATAGTTATTTATTTCGGAAAATTAACTTGCATATGAAAGTCTCTTTTTGCTTTTTTTACAAAAAAAAACCATACTTGCAGGTTTAATAAATTGTATTTTCAGAAACATTGCAAGCGTGTAAGAAAAATGAAAGGTAATTCAATATGAGAAAGGCAACCTTACAATTACAATGAAAAACAGAAACATGCTTAAAAATCCTGAGATACGATAACAAGTTATTTTAGTGCTTAATACATTCGAACAAGTGTGACCGTTTAAATAAGAAAAGCCGAAACAAATCATTAATGAGTAGTACATTACTCATATTTTAAATAAGTCAAAAGGTAGGCAGGCAATAGTTATCAAATCTCATTCTTAGTCGATAAAATTGGGGGGAATTTCTCATATGAAAATAGTAGAAGTAAAAGAACTTAGTAAAGAATACACAGGAAATGTTTCACATACAGCACTTTCAAATATTAATTTAACAATAACAGAGGGAGAATTTGTTGGGGTTATGGGACCGTCGGGTAGTGGAAAAACAACGTTATTGAATATGATATCTACTATTGACTCGCCAACATCAGGTAGTGTATTCATTAATAGTAAAAATCCGAATCAGCTTTCGGTCAATGATTTGGCTGTATTTCGCAGACAGGAATTAGGGTTCGTCTTTCAATCTTTTAACCTGTTGCATACATTAACAGTAAAAGAGAATATGGTTCTTCCGCTTGTATTAGATGGCATGAATGTGAAAAGAATAAATAAACGAGTAGAATCTATTTCAGAAAAATTAGGTATTAATGAAATTTTAAATAAACGAACATATGAAATATCAGGAGGACAAGCGCAGCGAACAGCGATAGCCCGTGCACTCATTCACTCTCCTACATTGGTTCTTGCCGATGAACCGACAGGGAACTTAGACTCTAAATCCTCTCAAGATGTAATGGAGATATTAACACTATTAAATAAAGAAGAAAAGGCAACAATGATGTTAGTAACGCACGATCCAGTTGCTGCTAGTTACTGTGATCGTATTATATTTATTAAAGATGGACAGTTATACAATGAAGTTTGCTGCAACGGGGATCGCCCACTATTTTATAAAAATATTGTGGACAGTCTTTCTAGGTTAGGAGGTAATAAAAATGACATTTCGACAGCTCGCATTTAATAATGTTATACGGAATAAACGAATATATCTTGGGCATTTTTTTAGTAGCACATTTGCGGTAATGATTTTCTTCACTTATGGTTTACTTGTCTTTCATCCAAACCTACAAGGCGAATTGACACATGTAAGCACCATAATGAGTACGTTTGGGAAAATAGGATTTCAACTATCGTATTACTTAATCTTTGTCTTTTCATTCTTATTTATTTTCTATTCAGTTAGTGCCTTTTTAAAAAATAGAAAAAAAGAGTTTGGATTATTAATGTTACAGGGAATGTCTCATCGGCAGCTTCATCAATTAATTTTTTTCGAAAACATGTTGATTGGAATCCCTTCTATACTGGTAGGAATTGGGCTTGGGATGGTTTTTTCTAAATTGTTTTTACTAGTTACTGGGTCCTTATTGGGAGTAGGGCATAGGTTAGCATTTTACTTTCCATTAAAGGCTATGGGAATAACAGCTATCTCCTTTTTTGTTCTATTTCTACTTATTTCATTATTTACATCGAAAATGATGAAAATAAATGAGCTTGTAGAACTCATAAAATCAGAGGAAAAACCAAAAGCTGAGCCGAAAGTTTCCGTCTGGATATCCATGTGGGTACTTATTTTATTTGGGGCAGGTTACTCCTGTGTTCACCACAGTATCGTCGCAGTGAATTACATGGATTTAGATCGATTATTACTACTTGTAGGGGTAGGTGTCTTATTAATTGTTTTTGGAACCTACTTTTTCTTTAATCAATTGTGTGTATATGTGTTATATACTTTAAAAAATAGAGAAACTACATTCTTTAAAAGAACCAATCTTCTTGTTATTTCAGAATTGATGTATCGAATGAAAGATAATGCGAGAACATTCTTTATCGTTACAATTATATCTGCTGTTTCTTTTACAGCAATTGGAGTTTGTACAGCTATTGGAAATCCAGAACTAGCAAAATATGAGACCCCATATGCATTTTCGTATCGATCGGATAAAGGGAATATACAAGAAAAAGCCCATATTGAAGAGATAAAGAAGCAATTAAAAGAATATGGATTTTCTTATAAACTTGTTGCAACAGAATTTAAAAGGACACTAAACGGATTGGCGTTAATTAATCTATCTACGTATAATGAATATGCAAAACAATTAGGGTATGAAATAGAGAAATTAACAAATGAAAATGATAGCATTGCTGTACGACTAAATAAGAACGAGAAAAGTGCGGAGGATATAAAAACTTTTGAAATAATACATGGTCAAATAGAGGTTCCACTTTCTGTGCAAAAAACAATTTATATCCCAGAATTATCGTTAATCGAAAAGCCTGTTATTGTCTCTGATGCTGTTTATAATAAGGTCCAAAATGCTCAACAAGAAAACGTACTCCGAGATTACACCATATACGGTTTTATCGTTAAAAATTGGTCTGAAACGAATGAAGTTTCTACTAAACTTATGAAGATTATTGGTAAGAATCAAGAGGATTATTATATGTTTTCATCTTTGTATTTAAGATGGCTTGAATTGAAACAACAAAACGGATTACTTTCTATCTCAAGTGTAATGGTGGGGATTGTATTTTTCGTATTTACGCTAAGCTTTTTATATTTCCGTCTATTTACTGATTTAGAACGTGATCAAGAGCAATATCAAATGATTTCAAAATTAGGATTAAGTCAAAGTGAGTTAAAGCAAATCGTGACAAGACAAATGATGCTACTATTTTTCTTACCGATTATAGTGGCTATGGTTCATAGTAGTTTTGCATTTCTAACGTTTCATCAATTAGGACAAACTGTAAGTAAGGAAATGTCCGTTATTCAAAGTTCAATTGTTGTATTAATAAGCTTTATTTGTATACAAATTATTTACTTCTTTATTATTAGAAATCACTATTTAAAACGCATATATACAGAAATGTATTCATAGAAAAAGAATGCATCTAGAAGAGAATTTTTTTACCACAATAACTTTAAAGTAAATATTGTAATTGTCTATAAGAAAGTAATAAAAACACTCGAATTGAGTGTTTTTATTACTTTCATTTATCATTTATCTGGTACATAACAAGTGTTGTTATCCATATAGCATTTCTCTATCTTTGTTTTAGTATTACC
This sequence comes from Bacillus sp. AR2-1, assembly GCF_008368755.1. Classification (NCBI taxonomy): domain Bacteria; kingdom Bacillati; phylum Bacillota; class Bacilli; order Caryophanales; family Bacillaceae; genus Bacillus; species Bacillus sp. AR2-1. Next base: position 148,438 of record NZ_QORY01000003.1, on the reverse strand, counting down.
TTTTTTATCCCTGTAAAAAACCTTAACTGTTCCCTTTGCACCATTATAATCAAATTCATATGCATTAGGGTATTTGTCTCTAACCCATATCAATCCTGAACCCGCACTTGCAGGCATTGCTGAAATAAGTAAAGCAGATGTTAAACTTAGCGCCCCAACGACCTTTTTAATTTTTGACTTTGACATAAAAAATCCCCCTCTATTTTTTTATTAACCTATTAGAATAATATATATTTAATGGGTTAATGGAATGGTAACATATTCCACTTATGTTTTGTATTCGTTAAACTTGATAAATAAATATCTAAAAATTCTAAAAATGTAATTTGATATTTTGTTACGTATAAAAATTAGATAATTGATATTATAAAACTATAAAATTAAATTATACATAATAATATTATAGTAAACTATATTGTTTGAATATGATAGTATTACTGTTGATTTTCTATTTAAATGGATGAAAATAGAATGAAATAGAAGTAGAAATGTATACCGTGTGAGGGGATAATACATCGGGTTTTTTGTTTGAACTTTTAAAAGAGAGTGAAAGAGCAATTAAGCGTGAGTATTCAACATATGTGCTAAGAAAGCAAGTGTATAAAAGGATAGCAGAAAATCCATTTTTCGCTGTGGTAAGATCGAGCATAGGTCTAAAAAGTAAAAGTATAGTAAAGATTCTCTTGATAATAGCATCTTGTCTTTTTTAATTTATATTGAATATACATTAATCATACTATATTCTTGATTAATTCTTTAAATTTTACTGTGAGAATTTATAATTCTGTTATAAAAAAATAGGCAATCCTCTTTATAATGGATTGCCCAATCAAATGAATTAAAACAAATAACAGACAGACTGATTATACTATAAATCTCAATATAAGTATATACAAATTATAAATATTTTATTACCAACTATTAAAAGCTAGTTATTCTATTATTAAATATACATTAACACGATTTTCAGTACTGGTAAATATAATTAAGTAAAAATTAATTAATAAATCCACCTTATACATAAGTTAATTACAATATTGCAAAATTATAATTCATGTAAATATTATACAATTTTGTAAAAGACATTCATTGACACTTATGTATATAAGTAACTATAATCGTTACATCAAATTGAATGCATGTTAATATAATTTCATCATGATTATAAGCATGTAAATATAAAAATATAAAATCTCAATTTGATTAATACGATAGAATGGTAGAGGTGTATATTTTTATGAAGCACAAATTCATCGCAACAAGTATCCTCGCAGGAGCAATATTATCTTATTCTTCTAATATTTTAGCAGATACTCAAAAATTTCCTGATGTTCCAAAATGGGCAGAGCAATCTGTTAATTATTTAGTAGATAAACAAGTATTAAGTGGTTACCCAGGCGGAACTTTTGGTTCAAATGATTCATTAGACAGAGCTTCCGCCGCAACAATTATGACAAAAGTTTTAGGTATACAAATTGACTTCGATGCAAAACCATCCTTTACAGATTCACAAAACCATTGGGGAGCGCCGTATATTGCCGCAGCTGAAAAAGCTGGCATTATTAAAGGCGAAGGTAATGGAATCTTCAATCCATCTGGAAAAGTAACGCGCGCTGCTATGGCGGCAATGCTAGTAAACGCGTATAAACTTCAAAGTACAGCAAATGATAATGGCCAAAGTAAATTTGTGGATTTAACAGGCCATTGGGGTGAAAGGTTCGCCAATATTTTAATTGATTTAAAAATTTCCGTTGGTACTGATAACGGTTGGCAACCAAATAGATTCATAACACGCGCTGAAGCTGCTCAACTTACTGCAAAAACCGATATGATGCAACTAACTCCAAAGAATGTTTTAAAGGAAAAAGAGATTATTACTGCTACATCATATGAAGATTTAAATTTAACAGTAGCTTCCAAAATGACAGCTCAAGAGATTGATAGTTTTATTGCAAAATATCATTCAGATAGTCCCTTAGTTGGACATGGGCAAGATTTTATCAATGCGCAAAATCAATATGGTGTGAATGCTCATTATTTAGCGGCGCATGCGATTTTAGAATCTGGATACGGAAAATCAGAAATTGCATACCAAAAGCATAACCTATTCGGATTACGTGCATATGATGGAGATCCGTTTAAATATGCAAAATACTTACCAACCTACGGCGACAGTATTGCTTATAACGCTAATTATGTACGAGAAAGATATTTAGAAGAAAGTGGTATGCATTATAACGGACCAACTTTAGCTGGTATGAACGTGAAATATGCATCAGATAAAGGTTGGGCTAAAAAAATTGCGGGTATTATGGAACGTATGAAACCGTTCCGTGTGGAAGACTATACATATGCAAGAAAGTTACCAAAGAGCCTTGAAACATTAGATGTTGAAGCATTATCTAATGAAATACCGTATAAAATGTATGCAGATGGTTCGAGAGCAAATATTGTATCGTCAGCAGCTTATTACTATGTACCTTATCCATTTGATTTGAAAATTAAAAGTAGATTAGATGTTGATGTAACGCAAAATAATGTTGGTACATTAAATCCTGGAACAAACATCTTTATTTATCGTGAAGATCCAAATGGATGGGTCGAATTCTCTTTTGACGCTAATGGGGAAAAATACTGGACATTAAAAAGTAAATTAAGTATGTAATCAAATAGCTCTACTTTACTATTCTTAATTGTTTAACTTTTAATCTCATATAATTATGAGACAAGTTTTTTATTTTCTTAAAATATAGTTATGTATACAAAAAGTTAGAGAATGATTTTCTCTAACTTTTATGTGATAGCAATTGAAATTAAAAAGATGGTGGGGTTACTGCAAATATAACAGTGACTTTGTTTAAAGAAGTGTTTTCCCATTTATGCTTTGCATATGGTGGAATTTTAACACTATCACCTGTATTGAGAAGTAAAATCTCCTCATTTAGATATAGTTTTACTTGTCCTTCCATAATAAATGCTATTTCCTCACCTTTATGTGCCACAGGCTCCATAGATGAAGAAGTTTGAGGTAAAAGATTCATTAAAGCTAACTCCAGTGATCCATCTAAATTAGGAGATAATAACTCATACGAAACATTGCCGCTTTCAGGGAAAGTTATTTTTTTTCTTTGATTAGCTCTTACAACTAATTCTTCTGTATTGGCATCTTCTAAGAAGAAATTAAATAAAGGAATATTTAATGCTACAGAAATTAATTTTAGTGTTTGTAATGATGGATTCGTGATTCCTTTCTCAATCTGACTTAACATGGAAGGTGTTATATCAGCTAATTCAGCTAACCGTTTACTAGTTAATCCGGCACTTTTTCTAAATGCCATAATTTTTTGACCAACATTAATATTGTTCATATGTGTAATCCCCTTTAAATAAGTAAATAAAATTAAATTATAATTAATTTTATTTACTTATACTAAACATGTTGTTAATATATACTTAATTATAATAAAGTATGATTAAATTTCCAAGCGCCTGCATAGTTGTGAGAATAGTAAATAAGAGGAGAAATGATTGGTATTTATTCTTCTTGTATGTTTTTAGGTATGATGACCGGATTATATGAGGGAATTTTCGTGCAAGATATTGGGATTGATAATAAAAAAATAGCAAATGGACTGGCGGTAGGAAGAGCATCTGGGTTTGTAGATAGAACATTAGCATTTTTTTAAGCGGGCATATACAATTAGTAATGATTATTTATATATGTTATTAAAATAATTAATAGATAAGGGTGATATCAGATTAGAATCAGCAGGAACAAGTGGCTAATTAAATTGTATAAAGGGGAAAAAACTATATACAAAAAAATGCTTTAAAACAAAATTTGAATCAAGTTACACATATTGTATGTGGAATAGAAGGAAGTATGGTTTCAAAAGAAGTAATGGAAGAGTACTATCAAACAGATTCTTAATCAATTAAAAAAGAGTTTGGTTAAAGAACTCTGTTATTTAATAAAATGATAAAACTAAAAAACATAGAGTGGAATAATAGGATAGAAAGAAGAATTATAGTATGAAAATTAAGGTTAAGAAAAAAAGAATTATAAGCGTTTTGCTGGCTATTACATTAGTAGCAATAGGTTATTACATGTTTCAATCTATAACGAATCCTAAGCTAGTAAATGCAGAAGAAGAAAACAGTGTTCAACAAGTGAGCAGTCTACCTAAAAATGAATTTAGAAAATCAATACCTAGTCGTTTTGATGGTAAAGAAAGAAAAGTTGTATATTTAACTTTTGATGATGGACCAGGAAAATATACAGCTAATCTATTAGATATATTAAAAAGAACTAATGTGAAAGCAACATTCTTTTTAATTGGTGACAATGTGAAAAGGTTCCCAGATTTAGTGAAACGAGAACATGTAGAGAGTCATTATGTTGGCATGCATAGCATGACACATGATTTTAAAAGGTTATACACCAATAAGGAATATGTTAAGGAAATGAAAGAGGATCAATCTTTAATTAAAAATGTTATTGGAAACTCACCGAAATTAACACGGCCACCATATGGATCAATGCCTGGTTTAAATGAATCACTTCGAAATCAAGTGGTCGGAAATGATTTAAAAGTATGGGATTGGACAATTGATTCTTTAGATTGGAAATACAATAAATTAGCCGTTGATGTAGCAGCCGCAAAAATTGTGCAAAATGTATTGGCAGGTGCGACATCTTCAAAAGAAATTGTATTAATGCATGATATTCATCCCCAATCTGTCGCGGCAGTTCCAGCAATTATAAAAGGATTAAAAGAAAAAGGTTATGAATTTGAAGCTTATAATGAGAATGATCATTTTCCAATAAACTTCTGGCATGATAATCGTATATAAAAAGATATGGATTAGTAAAAAGGAAATCAGAATGGAATAAGCAATGAATATAGGGTTTAAATATTTGCAGGAGCGTGTTTAGATAAATAGATGAAAACACGCTCTTTTTACCGGACTATTTTTAAATCTAGATTTAAGTACAAACTTTCTTATTTTAGAAAACTTTATACGATTTTTTAATGGATATAAATATTTAAATGTCTTTTATTTTTATACATAAAATTATTTAATCATAATATAACAATGAGGTGGAGTTAATTGTCGTTTTTAAAAAATAGTAAAATTGGCACAACATTAAGTGTATTGGTAATTATAGCAAGTGTGGCTTGTATAATATTATCTATCCTAGGATTTATTGGCCTGAAAAAAGGGGAGCATGCATCTAATACGATGTATGAAGATAGTTTGTTACCAATTCAGTGGATAGGAGCTATAGAGTCTAATTTTTATCTAATCAATATGAATGTAAAGGAAACTATTCTATCAAAAGATCAAAAAAGAATAAAAGAGCTTTTGACAGAAATAGATGAAGCTCGTTCAGAAACTGATCAGTTAATAAAGAAGTTTGAGTCTAGAGTCAGTTCTAACAAAGAAAAAGAATTGTATACAACATTTCATGAAGTATTTAATGAATTAAGAACACAACTGAGGAAAGTACAAGATTTGGGACAATCTAATAATGAAGAAGCATATGCTTATTATCTGAAAGAAGTTGACCCTAATATGAAAAAGGCAGTGCAGGCTATTCGTGAGCTCATTCAGGTTAATAATAATAATGCAGATCAATTACAAAAAAATAATACAGCCAGTGCAACAAATACTATAATGTTGTTTGTTAGTATCTCTATTATAGCAATCGCAATCGTTATTTTTATTGGCTATATCATTAAAAGTGCAATTAGACAACCAATTGTATTATTAGAAAGAGATATGGAAAAGGTATCTGCAGGTGATTTAACGATACGTACTTCTTATAAATCGGATAATGAATTAGGAAGTATTGTAAGGTCTTTTAATAGTATGTTGGATAACTTACAACAATTAATTGGAGAAGTAAAAATCACAACTCAAGAGGTCATTTCTTCTACCAATGGGATGTTGCAAGATACTAAACGAGCATCTCATATATCAAGAGAGGTAGTTCAAACTATATCTGAGGTTGATAAAAAAATAGAAGGACAAGTTACTAGTATTCAAGAAAGCTCCTCATCAATGGAAGAAATTGCGACAGGCGTTCAAACTGTAGCTGAGTCTTCAGCAACGGTTACAGAAGTGGCGGTCACAACAACAGAACAGGTCAATTCTGGTAGTGAAGTAATTAAACAATCTATCCTTCAAATGAATAGTATTCATGAGGTTGTTGAAGAAACATCCACAGTAATAGAGAGACTTGTTATGCGTACACAGCAAATTGATAAAGCTCTGGATGCGATCACTAATATTGCTGAACAAACAAACCTTCTTGCCTTAAACGCTTCGATTGAAGCTGCACGTGCTGGAGAAAATGGAAAAGGATTTGCAGTGGTAGCAGCAGAGGTTGGGGATTTAGCCGATAAGTCTAAAAAATCCGCAAATGAAATCAATCATTTAATACAATTAATTCAACGAGATACAAAAGATACAGTTGATGCAATGCAAAAAGGTCAACAAAAAGCGTTGGAAGGAAAAGAAACTGCTAATAAAGCGGATGAAGCATTCTCATCTATTATGGTAGCTATTAATAAAATCACTAGTCAAATTCAAGAAGTATCTGCAGCGACAGAAGAAATCTCTGCCGGTACAGAAGAAGTTAATGCCTCTATGTCGAATGTTTCTGAAACTGCAACGCAAGTAGCTAAGGAAACAACTCAAACGGTACAGTCAATCCAATCACAGGCAGCCTCAATTGAAGAAATTTCGAATCAATCTAACAAAATAAAAGAAAAAGTAGAAGCATTATCAGAATTAGTTTCGAAATTTATTATTGAGAAACAAGGCAAAGAAAAATAAATATAAATATATTGATTATGATATAGGAGTAATAAAAAAGACTATTGTAACTTTTATAATGCAGTAGTCTTTTTTACTTTTATTATTTATTTCTCCTGGATACTTATGTAAGAATTGAACAGACATCGACTGGATGTTTATACATAAAAGGTATTTAACAATTATTAATAAAGAAACAAGGCTTATTATAACAAATGCATACATATTAGTGATATTTCAATTATAGCAATTGGTATATCTAATATAAGATAGCAGCGCCAATTAGCGTACGAAATGTATCAATATTACAAAATTAATTATTTCAGAAAAAGAAGACTTCCGTCCAAAGAGGCTTCGATAATTAGTATTAAATAATTCTCCTAATTGTAGATTGGGGAATTAACTATTAAATCTACCGTATACATAAATTATTTTATAAATATCAACATTAATTTTCTTCAAAAGCATTATTGAAGTTTTCCCTAGAATAACAAGACAATAGTATTAACCTATATAACAAATTTGGAATTTTCTTTATTTATAAGGTTGGAAAGGAATGAAGATTGTGAAATGCAGATCAAAGCAATTACTATAGAGGAAATTTATCAGGAGATATTAGATGGAAAAAGAAATAGATTCCCAAGAAATACTTGGAATTCAGATAAAAACAACGATATGGCCAAAAGAGTAACAAGGTATTTAGTTACAAATATTTTAAATTGGAACGAAGAACAGATTAAACAGTATTGGAATAATGCATTAATTGTGAAGTATCGACTACAAGGCTTATTGAAGCTTAAATATGAAAATAGCCCGTATGCGATGATTAATGATGTATATCCGAATCGATTTAAGGAATGGGAATTTAAAATGACACCATTAAATTTTTGGACGAAAGAAAAAGCCCTACAATTATTAAGATGGATAATTGAAGAAGAAGAAAAACTATCTGCACAAAAACTTTTGCAAATTTATGGGCAAAAATGGTTAAATGAACGGCGACTAAGTGCACCTTTACGGATGTTTTGGGATGGAAGTCCGTACGCGTTGATTAATAATTTATATCCAAACCGATTTAAAGAATGGGAATTTACTAAGACTCCTAATAATTTTTGGACAAAAGAAAAGGCTTTAGAAGCACTGAAATGGACAATTGAAGAAAAAGAAAAGTTAAATCAGGAACAATTGAAAAATATATACAAAAAAAAATGGTTAACACAATCGGGATTAAGAGGGGCCATTCAATTGTATTGGAATGATAGTCCATATGCAATGATCAATGATTTGTATCCAAATCAATTTAAAGAATGGGAGTTTAAGATGACACCTAGTGGTTTTTGGACGAAAGAAAAAGCGCTCGATGCATTACGGTGGACAATTGAGGAAAAAGAAAAGCTAACAGATAATCAATTATTACAGAAATATACAATGAAGTGGCTAAAAAGGCATAGATTATGGACTCCATTAATAAGGTACTGGAATGGGAGTCCGTATGCAATGATTAATGATGTATATCCAAATAAATATGAAAAACATTTATTTAGGGGTTATATAAATAACTCTTAATGTATTTATAATTATATATTTGTGAACTTCTCATACAAAGTTATTTCTAATATACGAAAAGGGCAATGAGTTCGTTTGCTTGATACTTGCTAGATCGCTGTACAAAGCCAACTTGTTTGGCAATATCTTGTAGGAATACTGGAGATAAAAAGTATTGTAGCTCTTGTGCGAAAAGATTCAGTTCATTTGAAATGATAGGATTCATCAAAAACGCCATTCTTTCTGTATATTTTTACAAAAAGAATAGCGTTTTTTTCGTTTTATGTATACAATTTTTTAGCTTGATGGCGATGTGGCGTGACCCCATAGAGTTCCTTAAACGGTCTTTTATGGGACTTTGTTGGTTACACTAATTCACTAAATATATCACCTTCTATTTATTATATTTTTCAAAATAACTATTTACATATAATTTGTATCAGTGTACTATTTATCTAGTACACTGATACAGAGGAGGAAAGAAATGAAAACTGAGTTTTCTCCTAATATCCCCATTTATGTTCAGGTAATGGAATACATCAAAAAAGAAATTGTAACAGGACGTTTGGTGCCAGGTAATAAAATTCCTGCTGTACGTGAATTAGCGGGTGAATTACAAGTGAATCCAAATACAATTCAACGTACGTTTCAAGAGCTAGAACGGGAAGGTATTGCTGAGACACGTAGAGGAACAGGAAGATTTGTAACAATGAATGAAGAAAAAATTACAGGGCTACGCAAAGAAATGGCAAAAGAGTTGCTTGATAATTTTATAAATGGAATGAATAACTTAGGATTTATGGAAGAAGAGGTTCTCTCAATACTTCGTTCTTCTTTGGAAAAGAAAAAGGGGGGAAATGAATGAAAGAATTATTGAAAATTGAAAATCTATCGAAAAGATATGATTTAAAAACAGTGATTCAAGACGTAAGCTTAACAATATCAGAAGGAAAAATTATCGGTCTTGTTGGTGAAAATAGTAGTGGTAAAACGACATTATTAAAAATGATATCTGGTTTACGTTACCCTTCGAAAGGAAGTATTACAATTAAAGATAAAAAGGTGGGATTAGAAACGAAAAAAATCGTTTCATTTATGCCCGATAGTCCTGTTTTTGAAAAATGGATGACTGTAAAAGATGCCTTGTTGTTCTATCGAGATATGTATGCCGATTTTAATCTACAACAAGCAATAGAATTAATAGCTAACTTTAAAATCCCACTAGAGGAGAGTATAAGCATCTTATCAAAAGGGAAAACAGGGATATTACAGCTAATATTAACCTTTTCAAGGAAAGCAAAGGTATATGTATTAGACGAGCCATTAGGTGGAATTGATCTTGTTTCTAGAAAGCATGTATTAGATTTAATTCTTAACTTTTATCGTGAAGATAGTACCATTCTTATTTCGACTCATTTAATAGAGGAAATTGAAAATATATTTGATGAGGTAATCTTTTTAAAAGGCGGGAGTATTGTATTGCATGAAAATGTAGAAGAAATTCGTTTTCACCATGGAAAAGCAGTACATGAGTTATTTAAGGAGGTTTTTGAGAAATGAATCCACTTTTTCGTTATTTATTTAATTGTAATAGAAAAAAGATAGCCGTCTTTTATTTTGGATTTATTACTATTTCGTTACTTCTTTTATTTAATATGATGGGACTATCGAAGGTTACAAATCAGCTTACAAAGGATATAACATTAGGTATATTTATTTCAATAATAGGTGGCACTGCATTTTTACTGATTTTAATAGCTTTGCCTTCTTTCAATAAAATGCTAAAAAATACTATGATACGTTATACAGCCATCTCAGGAAAAAAATATATATATGCAAATTTATTCTTTTTCACATTAATGTTTATTCTTTTACTTGTTATAGGCTTAATTTTTCTATACTATTTTTCCAAAAGTACCTATGGAGGAAATGTAGTCGGAGGCTACCAACAAGATTTTCATAAGTTATATGCATATGGAATTCTTCATCACATACTTTCTGTTTTTTTATGGGGAATCGATTTCATGAGTATATTAATTTCCTGCTATTTCATCATGGTAATTACAAGGCTGATTCCTATAAAGTCATCAATGAGTAAGATGGTTATATCGATTATTTTCTTCGCTTTATTTTTAACAATCCAAACATTAGTACTGGATGTTTTAAGTAAATTAGAGAAATATGTAATCATCATAAAGAGTACGGGATTCATAGATAAAAATGGTTTTATTGACACATCACTGTATCCTAGTGAAGGATTCACTATTTTATATGTATGTTTTACTTGCTTATTCATAATTGCCCTAACAGCTATTACAGGACGTATCATTGATAAAAAATTAGAAATATAAAGTTCCAATTTAAAGGTAGAATTTATTTAGGAGGAAGAAATGAGAACAACTAATCCAATATTAAAAAAAGACAAATTTCATAAAGAGAAGACAAATGCTGCTACAATGACTATTGGCGGAACGATAGGAAAAACATTCGTTTTGCTTATCTTACTTCTTGCATCATCTGTTTATTCGTACGTACAGATGATGCAAGGAGAAATGAAAATACCCGTGTTGATTGGAATTATAATAGTTACTCTAATTGTCGCATTTGTAGTTATATTCATTCCGCGCATATCCCCAATTTGCGCACCGATTTACGCAGTATTACAAGGGATTTTATTAGGAAGTATTTCAGCATATTATACACTGCGTTTTGGTGATTCTATCGCTTTAACTGCCGTATTACTAACAATTTCAATTTTATTTGCCATGTTAGTGTTATATGCAACTCGAATAGTAAAAGTAACTAAAAAGTTTCGTGCGGTTGTAACGGTTGCAACACTTGGAATTCTTATTATGTATTTTATTGTTTTCTTACTGGGCATCTTAGGGGTGACTGTTCCATATATTCACCAAGGTGGGACAATTAGTATTATAATAAGTGCAATTGTAATTATTGTTGCTGCATTAGATTTATTACTAGATTTTGATTCAATTGAAAATGGTACTCATAGTGGAGCGCCGAAGTATATGGAATGGTACAGCGCAGTAGGGCTTATGATGACATTAGTATGGCTATACCTGGAGATCCTTCGTCTAGTTTCTTACATTATGAAAAACAAAGACTAAAAAACATCCTGCATGGTTCAAACATGCAGGATGTTTTTGGTATCTCATATTATCAATTAGGTCAATATAGGCAGTAACAAATGTATGATGTTACTGTACAAAAGGCCCAACCCATACTTATAAGCTTTAAGCTCCCCCCTCTGTAATCTTCCTTTGATTACTACAAACGAATTAACAGTTTAAAAAAGCCGATTATTCCTTATCGTACGATATTCACGTTATGTTGGCGGAACCCCATCGCCATCAAGCTAAAAGAATGAGTTATCCCAAAACAATAAATACGAGCAAAATGCACAAAATTTTCAATCTGGGGGTGGTATGAGATTTTAATTTGATGGGCATGGGGTATCCCCAAAATGATATTAATTAATATCTTTTGATTAGAATTCTCTTATAAAAATAGTTGAAAATGTAAATTTAGACGAAATTTGAACAAGATTTTTCAAATCTGTTATTTTGTAGCTCTATATTCCTTTTATCTAAGATTTATAAGGAAATATTATTATTAAAATATAGTTTTTGATTTGAATAAAATTAGTTGTTTATTAATTATTAAAAATTATTTGAGTTACCGTCACTACATAATAATATTTAGTTACTGTATGATAATTTTAATTATTTTTTTATGTGCATATCATTATTTATGTTAACTATTTCAAGTATTAAATACCATAAGTTATTGAAATTGCTTAGATGAGTATTCTTATATTAGAAAAGTATAAAAAATATACCAAGTCAGACTTAGTTTGAAAAATATCTAACTGTATTCCAAATCTTTCAAAAAAAGGGTACGTTTGTTATGGGAGTAATTATCATAGAAATACAAAATTTTATCTGAATTTTAAAATTTATTTTAAGGGAGACAAAAAAATGAGACAAAAAAGAACGATATTCACCGTTATATGTGCATGTGGGATTGGGTTTGCAGGCTATACTAATTGTATTTCAGCAGCATCTTTAGACAATGATACATTAATAAAAAATGGACACAAAATCAATTCTTCTCTTATAACAAATTCTACTCAAGTATCCGCTGTCGCTAAGGAGATGAAACCTTTTCCTCAACAAGTAAATTACTCAGGGATTTTAAAACCGAATCATGTTTCACAGGAAAGCCTGAATAATGCAGTTAAAAATTATTATAACGATTGGAAAAAGAAGTATCTAAAGAATGATTTATCATCACTACCTGGTGGGTATTATGTTAAGGGTGAGATTACGGGAAATCCAGATGGGTTTAGACCATTAGGAACTTCAGAAGGACAAGGATATGGGATGATTATTACAGTTTTAATGGCAGGACATGATTCAAATGCTCAGACAATTTATGATGGCTTATTTAAAACAGCAAGAGCTTTTAAAAGTTCCATAAACCCAAATTTAATGGGGTGGGTTGTAGCAGATGACAAGAAAGCACAAGGGCATTTTGATTCTGCAACAGATGGGGATTTAGACATTGCTTACTCACTTCTTCTTGCTCATAAGCAATGGGGATCAAGTGGGAAAATCAATTATTTAAAAGAAGCTCAAAATATGATTACAAAAGGTATTAAGGCTAGTAATGTGACCCAAAATAACGGTTTGAATTTAGGGGATTGGGGAGACAAAAGTACATTTGATACTAGACCATCCGACTGGATGATGTCTCATTTAAGGGCATTCTACGAATTTACAGGAGATAAAACTTGGCTTAATGTTATTGATAATCTCTACAATACTTATACAAATTTCACAAATAAATATTCACCAAAGACAGGATTGATTTCTGATTTTGTTGTGAAAAATCCACCACAGCCTGCACCAAAAGATTTTTTAGATGAATCGAAATATACTGATTCATATTACTATAATGCGAGTCGTGTACCACTCCGAATTGTTATGGACTATGCGATGTATGGAGAAAAGAGAGGTAAGGTAATTTCTGATAAAGTTGCTACATGGATAAAGGGTAAAACAAAAGGTAATCCATCTAAAATTGTAGACGGCTATAAACTAGATGGAACAAATATTGGTGATTATCCAACAGCGGTATACGTTTCGCCTTTTATTGCCGCTGGTACCACTAACAGCAATAATCAAGAATGGGTAAATAGCGGTTGGGATTGGATGAAGAATAAGAAAGAGAGTTATTTCAGTGATAGTTATAATCTTTTGACCATGTTGTTTATAACAGGTAATTGGTGGAAGCCGATTTCGGATGAAAAACTGATACAAAGTCCAATAAATTTAGAAGTTCAATCTGAATTGAAGGAACAGAATTAAGATTGTATGAATATCAAATTTTAAATTTGATACCTTTTAAAAATATAGATAAGCGATTAGTAGCAACTTATATAGTAAAAAACGTAGGAATTTATAATTTCTACGTTTTTTACTTATAAGACAACTATATGGATTAGATAATTCTTGGAGGATGGAAATAAAATAATGTACCCGTAGGAAGTTGATGTAAATAAACTTCAAAACTTTTCAATATATGATTTTACAGCTTGTAATAAAAACTCTTCTTGCCCCATACCAGATTCAGCAGCCATTTGAATTACTTTTTGCTTAAAGTCATGATCTGCATGAAAAGTTAATGGCTCTACATTACTTTTAAAATAAATACCTTCAACATGAGGGAGTATTGAGCCTGACTTCATATGTGAATGTAAATACTTAATCTCTTCTTGGAACTGTAATGGATCTACCTGTAAAACAAATGGTTTAATTTCCAATCTGATGATATCTTGTGTAGTAGTCAATCGCATATTTGTGACACCAAGCTCTTTATAAAATAAATTTATTAGATTATAAGTAATAGAATTAAATAACTGAGGCTTTTTAAATGTAAAAGATAAATAGCCTCGCTTCGTAATCACTGTGTGTTTTTGGAAGGGTTCAAGGGAATAATCATGTTCTTTATAAGCTGATAATGAGAAAATTTCTTCATCTTCTGTAAGAACCTTTCCATCGAATCCATTAATTTCTATTACCCTAGCTTTTTTTTCTGTATGTCGCTGTATTAATAATTGATATAAATAAATGTCTGTATCCTGAATCTTAGTAATGAATGTTTTACGTTCTTTTGTTGTAGCTTTTTCGTAATTGAGCTGGAAATTTTCTAGTTCTTCTTCATCAATGACATATACTTGTTTACCTCGCTTTTCTACCATCGAGGCTTTTAATTTTCCGGATTTAATATATGTAAAGATAGTGGAGGGTGCTATATTTAGAATTTCTGCTGCTTTTTTTGTACTTAATCCTTTTATTTCATCGTTATTCATTAACCGTTCAATATCTTCTAAATAGAATATTTTACTTCCGAATTGTTTCCAATTATCTTTATATACACATTCTATAAGACCTTCTTTTTCTTTCTTTAGAACGGTCTGAACGGTAACTCCCATTAAATCTGCTGCTTCTTTTGTTGTTACTGTAGGTTTTGTAATAAACAGTAAATCTTGTGTCATGAAAGTATACCTCCTTAGTTACTCTCTATAATTCATAAAGTATGTATATATCATATCAGATTCTTAATTAGATATAAAATAAAATATCATTATACCAATATGTAAAAGTGATTTATAACTTTATCTTAATGTTAGACAAAATTTAATACTTATTTATATATATATGTTTTGTAAAATTGTATAAAATTATGCTAAATATTTATCTATATAGTAAAAAATTATAGGAAATTATATGTATAACTAAATAGAGAAGAATATAGACTTATTACAGAAATAAAATGATTATTAATTTCTATAATCGATGTAAGTGATGTAAAAATCATAGTATACTTAATAAATATAATATAAATTAAAATCTATACAAGAAGAGGTGATGTATAGGTATGGATGATAAAAATCAAAAAGGACTTTTACCTATATTAAAAAATCAAAAAGAATTTATAAATATATATTTAGACAATATAAAAGATATATCTTCATTTATGTATAATACTCGTTATATGTATGATGTGGAAAAAAAGATAGAGGTAGCAGAAAAAGAAGGAAAGAGAAAATATGAATTTCTAGGTGACCTTGAAGTGATATATCATTTTGTACATTTACAAAATGATATGGATGAAAACAAAAATAGAAAGGAAGATACAATAAAGAGTTATGTGTCTGAAATAATATCATTTTGCAAATGTATGGTACAGCATGCAGAAGAGTTTGAAGTGAATGGGGAAGAAGTTCAACGAAATACTTCTTTATTAAAAACATTACAGCCTTGGCATATTCGTAAATTTAATTACTGGTTAAAAAATGTACAAAATGGTAGAAGTGGGAATACGTATGCTGTTGCAACTTTGGCGAAAAAAACAGTTTTGATTCGTTCTTTTTTAAAGCATCTTCATGTATTTGGGTATATTGAAAAACCACTTCATGAAGAATTACAGCGTGCGAATGTAAATGAAAAAGATCGACCGAATCGGGATTTATCCTATGAAGAAGTCATGAAAATATTAGGTTTTTATAAAGAAAGAGGACATTTAATAAACTATACAATAATACTTGCATTAGCAAGTACTGGTGCGCGTATTCAGGAGTTGTGTACTGCAAGAGTAAAAGATTTACACTATGATGGAAAGTATTGGTTAAAGGTTAGGGGAAAAGGGGACAAAGTGCGTGAACTTTTTATTTCAGAACATTTATACCAATGCATTTGTGAGATGAGAAGAAGAAGAGGTTTTCAAACGGTATTGGAAAAAGGGGATGAAAGTCCGTTATTTATAAATCAAAGAGGAAGTGCATATAATTCTAAAACACTATCAAATCAGGTAACAGATATGATAAAGAAGACAGACTTAGAGTTCTTACAATATCGTGAAAATTCAGTAACTGCACATACATTTCGACATGCTTTTGCAATTATGGCAGTAGAACAAGGAAATGCGGATTTATATCATTTAATGCAAACACTCGGTCACGAAAATATTCAAACTACAAAAATATATTTAGAAAAACATATGAAGCGTAAAAATAACGTTGGATCTTCTTTCGCTGATATGTTGATATGAATTTTATAATGATTATAACTTTATTTAATTATGTATTTTTTACATAATTAAATAAAGTTAATTCTCTTTTATTTTTAATTAATACAGTCCATTATCAAACTTAATTAATTGAAGAATAAAAAATTCCTTCTATTATATACAAGGTTATCTACATTGAAAAAATTCATAGAAATATATAGAGTCGATTAGAGCTGTTAGATATGATCTCTATAAATAGGAGACGATAGATTTTATTAAATATAGAAAAACCAGGATGATTTTAAAAAGTTATCCTGGTTTTTGAATGTGCATAATTAGTAGGTTATTTTGAGCTACTTATAAGTCAGTGGAAGATTTCCTTATTCCACCATTAATAGTATTAATATTAGTTTATATTTTGAGTGGTAAATTTTTAGATTATATGAGACTAGTTTTCATTTGATGTATTTATTAAATGATTGGCTATAGTACTATACTTCTTATTCATAACTATATAAATCCAACCAATAATTGATAAGATAACTGGATAGAAAATAGCCCAACCACTAAATGAGTATATAATTAGAGATAGGAAGGCCATCCACCAACCAATATCACGCACTTTTAATAATTTAAGAGCAGCTAGCATTGTAAAAATATATGAGGTAATAAAAATTACACTAGGACCTTTAAGAAGCATTTCTAAATTTGGTCATGCCACATCATAAAAAATTAAAATACAACTAAAAATACCTCCTAAAACTAGTAATACCCTAGTTGGAGTTTGAAATTTAGAATGTAATCTAGAATGTAATCTAGCAAAAAAGGAAGGGAAATGTCCTTCTCTAGCTTGAGCGTAAATCATTCTTGAAAAACCTGCATTGTTAGCATGTACAGCACTAAACGAAATGAAAATTGCTAAGATAGTTGTTATATATGTACCTATTGGTCCTAATCCTTTTGATATTAGAATACTAAGGGAAGCTATCTGGTTCTTATCACCATATGAGTGGGTCCCTATTGTTACAAAAGATATAGCAATGTACATAATGGAGATACAAATTGCCCCTAAAAATAAACTAATGGAAATATCTTTAGCGGGTCTTTTAAATTTTTCAGCTAATGGGGTAATCATCTCCCATCCTACAAATGAGAAAAAGATAATTACAGAAGAAGCGCCAACGGAAGACCACCCGTTTGGTACAAATGGTGTAAAAGAACTTAATTTTACATAGGGTATAGAAACAATTACAGCGACAACTATTAAAAGTGAAATAATACAAATTACAAACACAACTGCAAGTAGTTTTATTGTGCATCAATTACACATGCCAGAGCCTCCAAGGGCTATTTTATCACTTGTATTAGTATTCGGTCTTATCACTATACTGAATTTTGGTCAAGATATTACTGTAAAGATAATGAGCATGTTAGTATATCCTTTCATTGCTTCTCTACTTTTTATTGCAATATCTTTAATTCCACAATGGAATACTTCAATGCTAAGTTTTTCAAGTGTTTCTACTGCTTCAACTGGAACAGGATATTTTGGAATGATTTGGATGATACTACCAATCATAGTATTCTCTTTTAATCATTCTCCTATGATTTCGTCATTCGTTATGAAACAGAGAGCTACGTATGGAATAGACGCTACTGATGCCAAGTGTGCTCAAATACAAAAAGTTTGTTATATCATGACATTCGCTGTTGTTATGTTCTTTGTTTGGAGTAGTACTTTAAGTTTGACTCCAGATGATCTTAAGGTGGCAAAAGAACAGAACTTGTCAATCCTATCATATCTTGCTAATGAGCTTAATTCTCCAGTAATCACTATTGCAGCTCCTATCATTGCGTTTGTGGCTATTACAAAGTCTTTCCTTGGTCATTATAGGAGCGTATGAGGTAATGCGTGACATGATTATCAAGTCCGGTAAAAAACGTGGGAAAGATTTAGGAGAGAAAACAGTTAAGACAATGATTCTTACTTTTGTCGTATTAACATGCTGGTATGTTGCTTATACAAATCCAGGTATTCTTGGAATCATTGATGCCCTTAGCGGTCCGTTAGTTGCTGGTATCTTATGTCTATTACCAATGTATGCGATTCGTAAAGTACCAGTACTAGCAAAATACAATAGGAAAATAAAGAACGGCATTAATTTGTTGATTTGCGGAATAAAGCCCATGCCTGTCGAGCTAAGATTTTAAAATAAACCCAAAACGAAAAAATGAGCTTTTTTGTCACAAGTTAGCACAAAATTTCGTTTTGGGGTGACTTGTTTTCTTAATTTGATGGCGATGTGGTGCTACCCCTACTTTTACTAGTGCTACAATATAGAAGCATAAAATTGAGATCTTTTTATCATAATGTCAGAAAACCATCATTATAATTCGTATATTAAGTGAATAGAGAATGGAGCAAAGAGTGGTGATAGGAATGCGAGAAGTAGAAATAGTAGAAGGGTTGCGAAAGAAAGATATGAAAGCATTACATGCAGCAATTGATCAGTATGGAGATTTAATTTATAAAGTTGTTCACGGTGTATTAGATACATCCCATAGTAAAGTGTTAGTGGATGAGTGTGTTGATGATATTTTGTTAATCATTTGGTACAACATTGATAGTTATGATGAGAAACGCGGAAAATTTAGAAATTGGCTTATATCTATCGCGAAGTTTAAAGCGATAGATTTTAAGAGAAAGAGTAATCAAGTATATAGATTACAAGAATTTCAGCAGGATATATATGAAGAGAGAACAGGCACAAATCAAACAAAAGAAGAGGAGGAAGAAAACTTTTATCTTTTAATTAGGTCGCTAAACAATGAAGATAAAAAAATTTTTATAAAAAGGTATCTGGATGAATATAGTGTGCAAGAGATTGCTTCTGAATTAGGGCTGGCAACAGATACTGTGTATAGCAGGCTTTCAAGAGGACGAAAAAAAATAAAAAAGATAATAGGAGGGGAAACTGATGCGCAAAGAGGAACTGTTGCAGGGTTTAAATAATTTACAATATAGTGATCAAGATGTAGCAGAATATAATGTTGAAACAAAAGTAGATGAAAAGAAAATAGGACGTGCAAAAATGGTAGTAACAAAAAGTATTTTGATGCAGCGTTGTTATCATCAGGTGCAAGGTAATTTACAGCAGGGTGAAGAGATTTTATATAACATGGCTGCGTCCAATCCGCGTGTAAAGGGTTGGCAAACAGGGACGGCTATAACATTAGGAATCGGTTTTCTTTCTATGAATTTTGGTATTAATAACGTCCTCGTTGTTACAAATAAAAAACTGTATGTGTTCTTTGTTGATCAATATTATAACGACGTTGATTTGAAAATATATCAGTTAGATGAAATTGTCTCTATGAAAACAGTATTAGATCGTAAAAGCGGCAGTGAATTTTTATATATAAAATATACAAACGATAAAGAGTACGTACTTTTAGGGATTAATGAGGAGTATCGTGAATTGTTTGAAGTAGTATGTAACGTGCCAAAAGGAAGTAAAATAAAGCTGTCGCTACAGGATAGAAAATTAAAATGGATATTAAGGGGGAAAAGAAGTCTCTTTTATATCTTAAGCTATTCAATTGTATTCTATTTGTTCTATAAGGCGTACGTTAACTTTATACCACATTAAAGGGCAGTAATATCCCATGGCCATCAAGCTAAAAAATTGTATCCATAAAACGAAAAAAACGCTATTCTTTTTGTAGAAATATACAGAAAGGATGGCGTTTTTGTATGAATCTATCGATTCAAGATGGGTTTCATTTATTCGCTGAAGAACTACAGCGATATCTATCTCCAAGTATCCTTCAACAGCTCGCACAGCAGACGGGTTTCGTAAAACGTAAAAGTAAGTATGGCGCACAAGAGTTGGCCGCTTTATGTATTTGGATTAGTCAACACGTAGCAAGTGATTCTCTCACTCGATTATGTAGTCAGCTTTATGCAAATACAGCTACACTCATGAGTCCAGAAGGACTGAATCAACGCTTTAATCCAGGAGCTGTCGCATTTCTTCGAAAAGTCTTTACTTCTCTTCTCACAAAAAAACTCTGTTCAAATCACTCACTTTCTGCACACTTAATCTCTACTTTCAATCATATCAGAATTTTAGATGCAACAGTGTTTCAACTGCCTGACCATTTTGCCACTAATTATCAAGGTTCAGGTGGGAGTAGTAATAAGGCAGGCGTGAAAATCCAATTGGAATATGATTTACTTAGTGGTCAATTTCTTAACGTGCAGCTTGGAGCAGGAAAGAATAATGATAAGACATACGGTACCATCTGCCTTGAAACCGTAGAGGCGGGCGATTTGTGTCTACGTGATCTTGGTTACTTCGATTTAGGAGACTTACAAACCATTCATGATAAAGAGGCTTACTATATCTCGCGGTTGAAGTTGAATACACGAATTTATATCAAGAACCCTGAACCAGAATACTTCAACAATGGTACGTTAAAAAAACAAACAGAATATATCCAGCTTGACATGACACAAATAATGTCTGATCTAATCCCTGGCGAAACGATAGAAATCCCCAAGGCATACATTGGCCAAAACCAAAAGCTTCCAGCACGTGTCATTATTCATCGTTTAACCGATGATCAAACGCAAACACGTTTGAAAAACCAAGCAATACGCGAAAAGAAGAAAGGCATTGTCATGAAGGATAAAAGTAAACGATTAATGGGCATGAATGTATATATCACGAACACATCGCTAGAAGATGTGCCGACGAGCTACGTACATTCATTATATTCACTTCGTTGGCAGATTGAAATTTTGTTTAAAACGTGGAAGTCATTCTTTGAAATTGATGAATGTAAAAATATAAAAAGAGAACGCCTAGAGTGCCATTTATATGGTCAACTCATCGGCATCCTCCTCTGTTCTTCTACGATGTTTCAAATGCGTCAGTTTCTGCTTGAAAAGAAAAAGCAAGAGCTGAGTGAATACAAAGCAATTTATATGATTAAAGATTACTTTCCATTACTCTTTCAAGCGATGGCTGTTGGAACAGAAGAACTTTTAAAAATTCTGCATCGCCTTTATCAACTGCTCAAAAAGAACGGTCGTAAATGTCATAGATATAAGAAAATGACCGTCTTTGATATTCTAGGGATTGTGTATGAAACGACAGTGAAACATAGACAAGCTGCCTAGCGAAAAAACCACGTTTTAATGGGCTTCTTTGGCATGCTTGCTTTTCTATCGCTTGCTAGTTTTGAAACAAGGATCATTTCGCACCTAGTAATTTACTTGGTTAGCTTGATGGGCATGGGAATAAAGCCCTAGTATATAATTCATCTGATCTTGTGGTGTTACCGAATATTTCCTTTGTCCCATAATTTTTCCCCTCTTTTCAGGCTATTTTTGGTTACAATCTTGTTTTTCATAGGGTTGTAACTTTTTTAAAGGATCCATATTGTTTTATTTTCACTTTTTTAGTATTTCACTTATGAAAGTATGATTTCTGTACTGGTTCATGTTGTTATTGGTATTAACAGTATTTATCAAGTTTTGTTTAGTTTTTTTGTATAATATAATAAACGATGTGTATTTTCGTTTGGTTATACATAAACATTTTGCATAAAAGTTTATAAAAAATCCACTGAAATAATCGGATCATTTTTATCTTTTCTCGACAGTATCTCCCATCTATTTACTAGCGCTATCCCACCATTAAACAAATTAAGTAGGGAGTCTTCTGACATAAAATATAAACTATGTGACTTTTAATCTTACAAAATTGTAAGATTAAAAGTCACATAGTTAGATAGAAGTCATTAACTTATGAAAAAATCTCATCTATAATCCAGATATAAATCATTTATTAAAGGAGTATTCTAATGAAAAAAATTATAAGTTATGCGGTGGTTATTGCTATTTTTATAGGAATAGGATTAGGAGTAAAACGTTATGTGCAAGGTCCAGGACAACCAGTCGATGGCATCTTAGTTAGTGGTACTGCAGCTGATGTAGAAAAAGTCAAAAAAGAATTTAAAGATGATATTAAGCAATCTATAGACTATAAAATTAAGTACGTCACTACATTAAGAAAGACCCAATTATCAGAAGAAGATAAGAAACAAAATGATACAAATGAAGAATTTGAAATCAATACTACAGAATATGCAGTTATCAATAGTTCTACCGCGGTAAAATTATTTAATAAGGGACTTCTAAGAGCTAGGAAAGATCCGAATTCAGCGTCTACTATTTCTGAGATGGTGAAAGATAAAAATAAAGTATCTAGTAATCAGAATCTATTATTTTCTTATGCGGGTAAGAATTCTACGGGTGATACCCCTACGGTTGATAATTTTGAAAATAACCAGTTGAATTTGAACGGTAAGATGGTACCTGCCCAGTATGTTGAACAGCAAATTTGGATTGGTTATGACCCCATGAACCTAGTTATTCTAAAAGACGAAGACTATAATGCAATTTCTGAATCAGAGTCAATAATGAAATTAATTCAATTTAAAAAACGTGATTTTGATTATAAAAACAAACAAGAAGTAAACAAAGTTTTACAAGAGATTGATAAGGTCTCGCCGAATAATCAGCATAAAATGAACTTTGTAGAGGTACAAGACTAATTTAAAATGAAAATAAGGTGATATGAATGGAAATCGTAAGAATAGAGAATGTCGTCAAAAGTTATGGTGATGGTAATAGTAGGGTAGATGCTTTGAAGGGCATAAACCTTACAATACATCAGGGAGAATTTGTTTCAATCGTAGGAGCTTCTGGATCAGGTAAAAGTACATTGTTGCATATTTTGGGAGGGTTGGACCGCCCAAGTTCAGGAAAAGTATTTATTGGAGAGAATAATATTTATAATTATCCAGATAATGAACTTTCAATATTTAGAAGAAGAAAAGTTGGCTTTATATTTCAGTTCTTCAATTTAATTCCTGTATTGAATGTGCAGGAGAATATAGCTTTACCCACTTTACTGGATAATGAACCTGTAGATAATCCTTATTTGGACGAAATTATTGATATTTTGGGACTTCATGAAAGAAGAAATCATTTACCATCTGAATTATCAGGAGGTCAGCAACAACGGGTTTCGATTGGGAGAGCACTTATAAATCGACCGCATTTGATTTTAGCTGATGAGCCTACAGGGAATCTTGATACTCAAAATACAAAAGAAGTCATGGATTTATTAAGATTGACGGCAAAAAAATATAATCAAACTATTGTATTGATTACTCATGATTTAAAAATTGCATCAACTTCTGACCGTATTATTACAATTGAAGATGGCCAAATCATTTCCGATCAGTGGCTAGCCGCGAATAAGCCTAAGACGGGAGGAAACTAATTTTGATTGGTAATTATAAACAATTAAGTAGGAGATACTTAAAGGGGAATATGAAACGTACAATTTTAACTTTAATCGGAATCATACTCTCTGTAGCGTTAATTTCTACAATCGGCCTATTTATGAACGGAACTCAGATTTCTCAAATTGAGAATACGAAAAAAAGGCAAGGGTATTCTTTTCATGCTGTTGTATTAAATTACGATGAATCGATATTGAAAAAAATTAAATATAACCCTCAAATTGAATCATTTGGTTTTATGTCACAGGGAGAAACAGTTCCAGTCGGAGAGGCTGCTGTACAAATGAATTTTGCTGATGATAACGCCTTGGAGTTTTTAAAATACAGTATTATTAAGGGGAGATTGCCATCTAATGATCAAGAAGTTGCTGTTGACCCCTGGGTATTACCTTATATAAAAGATAATATTCAAATAGGTGATTCATTCGAATTAAATGAAAAAAAATACAAATTGGTAGGCTTTCTAAGTGATAGTGTATATACACAGGAAAATAAAGTGGCACGGGTACTAACCTATAAGCGTAAGTTTAGCACTGGGGAAGGAAAAATATTAGTCGGAATTAGCCCGGAAGCAAACTTTAATGAGGTTTTAGAGGGGATCAAGACTATTTCCGGAGGGAATAATATTGAAATAAGTGAAGAATTAATTCAATTAGAGAAACCAGGTTACAATAATTCGATTATGGCCACGCTAATTATTACTATCAGCATTGTTGTGATAGCGACAGTTGTTGTGATTTACAACGCTTTTCAAATTAGTGTCGTGGAACGAACGCGGCAGTTTGGCTTGTTGAGAAGCATCGGTGCAACACGAAAGCAAATTAGACAAATCGTGCTGAGAGAAGCTACTTTTCTGGCTGTTATCGCTATACCATTAGGGATTATATGCAGCTTAATAGCACTTGTCTCTCTTCAATTCACTTTTTCACTTTTAATGGAAAATAGTAAAGGAGTCTCCATATTCCATGTTGATTGGAAGATTTTATTAATCAGTTCGATTATTACCTTCCTCTCTGTTATAGTGTCATGTTTGTACCCAGCTTATTTTGCAGGAAAAATCTCTCCATTGTTAGCAATCAGCAGTAGGTTGTCAATTAAAAAGGAACAAATCAAAAAACAAAAGAATTCCATATTGAGAAAACCTTTATCTTTTCCTTTGAGTATGGCTATGAAAAATGTGAAGCGCAATAAAAATCGTTATACCATTACAATTTTATCAATTATTATAAGTAGTGTGTTATTTATTACCTTTTCGTATTTAATGAATGTTGCATTTACATCTAAATCTTTTGATAAATTATCTGTTACATCGGATATTACAATTAAGCTAGCGGATAATAATTCAGATCATTTAGCTGAAAGTGAACAAGTTTTCCATCAATTGAAATCACTTGGAAATATATCTAATGTAAACGAAAAGAAGGAGAATAGATTTGAAACTAAATTAAAGGATGTAACTCAATCTTCCGCGACAGTTAAGGAAATAGAAGACACGATTGGAAAAAGATATTCCATTACAATTGTAAATAATTATCAAGAAAATAAAACAAAAAAAGAAGAAAAACTTACTTTACAAGTGCTTGCATATAGTTTTATCACAGTCATTTCTTTAATTAGTAGCGTTAATATCCTCAATACTATAACTATAAGTATCATGACTAGACGAAAAGAATTGGCTGCTTTGAAATCCATTGGTATGTCACAAAAGGATTTGAAAAAAATGATTACCTATGAAGCTCTGATTTACGGTTTTTCTGGAAGTTTACAAGGAATATTTTTTGGTTGTATATTGTCTTATATTTTATATTTAGCTATTTCTGATAAGTTGAAAATGGCCTGGACGATTCCCTATGAGGCTTGTATCATTACGTTTGTTTCAGCTTTAATAATTAGTTATTTATCAGTCTTAAATCCATTGAAAAAAATTAAACAAGATAATATTATTGATACTATCAGAGAAGAATAATATTATAGGCCTGGCTAGATTATAGTCAGGCTATTGTGATTGAAGAATAAACTAGGGGAAGAAAAAGGAGAGGGCATACTTGAATAAAAAAATATTACTAGTTGAAGATGATGAAGCTCTTGGCCTAGCCATCGAATTTTCATTAAGAAATGAAGGTTATGAGGTAATTAGAGCGTCCAGTGTACAAGAAGCAAAATACCAGTTTGTTCACAATACATTTGATTTGTTCATCCTTGATATTGGTTTACCAGATGGTAATGGTTATGACTTATGTATATATTTTAAAAGGCAAAATGAAAAATCGATTATTATTTTCTTAACGGCACTAGATGAGGAAGCAAATGTGGTAATGGGCCTGGATATAGGCGGAGATGATTATATAACCAAACCATTTCGGGTTAGGGAACTCATGGCTAGAGTGAAAGTACAATTGCGCAAACAAGCAACGCTTGAAACATCTCCTCAGATTTTAAAATCTGAGAATATAAGAATCGATACGAATCTAGTCAAGGTCTATAAAGATTGTGAAAGTATTACATTGACGAATTTAGAATATAAGCTTCTATTGAATTTCATGATGAATGCTCACAAAGCCATTAAAAGAGATGAGCTCTTACTAAAAATAACGGAAGGAGATAATGTCTTTTTTGATGAAAATACGTTATCTGTATACATTAAGCGTTTAAGGGATAAAGTTGAAGACAATCCTCAAAAACCGCAGTTTATCGTTACCGAAAGAGGATATGGTTATCGTTGGAGTAAGGACGTGATTGGGTGAGCAAAATAATGAAAAATACTGAAATAAAAAGCTATATGACGATACTAACCCTTCTTTTATCTTTATTTACGATTTACCAATTTATTACTCAGCAATTATTCTATGATCATTTAAAACGCGATTCTATTGCAACCTGGGGGGAAATCACCGCTAGATTGGTTGAGCAAAATCCTGAAAATGAATCCGAAATTATGAAAGCCTTAACAAATCATTCGTCTCATTCAAGTGAATATCAGCAAAAAGGGACAGAGATCCTAAAGCAGTATGGATTATATGAAGACTTGGAATCAAAATTTTTTCCTCACTTAAATAACTTAATTATTAATCACAATCAATTTATTATTTGGGGATTGATTGCTTTTGGATTTTTGCTTTTTTTTGCAAACTACATGCAACAAAAAATTATTTTTAATAAAATTAGCCAGCTTACTAGAGCTGCAAAAAAAATAATCGAGGGAGATTACTCAGTTGTCATTAATGAAAATAAAGAAGGGGATTTTGCGAAACTGGCAATTTCATTTCGCTCAATGAAGGATATCATTAGAAAAAATATGCAGGATTTGCTTGAAGAAAAGCAGTTTTTAGGAGAAATGTTGCAGGATATATCTCATCAGTTAAAAACACCGCTCTCAACTATTTCTATCTATAATGAAATGTTATTAAGTGAAAAACTATCCCGTGAGCAACAAGTTCAATTACTGCAAAATAATGATATTCAAATATCCAGAATGAATGTCTTGATTCAGAATTTGTTAAAAGTAGCAAAAATTGATGCAAAAGCTATTTCGTTTGATAAAGAGCCAGGGAATTTAGTAGATACGACTAAGGAAGTTCTAAATCGCTTGCAAAGCATGATAAGTGATAAGAATATATTGATTGATTGGAATGCACCGAGAGAAATAGTCGTTATTCACGACAAGTTATGGATGCAGGAAGCTTTGTTAAATCTGTTGAAGAATGCAATTGAACATTCTAAACCTGGTGGTAAAATAATGATTCAGGCCAAAAATTCTCCAATCTATACAGAACTAGTGATCCAAGACTTTGGAGAGGGAATCTCAGCTGAAGAATTACCTCATATTTTTGAACGATTCTATAAATCAAGTAGTTCTAAAAAGCACGGCTCGACCGGAATTGGATTGGCACTCGTCAAAGCTATTATTGAGGCACATCACGCCTTAATTACAGTTGAAAGTGAAAAAAATGCTTATACAAAATTTACAATTACTTTTATGAAATTTTAAAGTTGGGTATATATTTTAATCTTTTTCATATAAAGGGGTTTTTTTATGGTTAATAGATTGAAGTATTTTCTTTTATCTGAGAAAGAAATAGTTGATACTGTGAAAAATTACAAGGAGGAAAAAATACACGTTTCCATAATAAAAGATTTTTTAGGGGATTTAATCTTAATAAGAACTTTTATATTTTTAATGTTTGTTCCAATATCAACTTTTATTTTTTCAATTATAATTTATGGAGCTGTTTTCTTTTTATCCGGTATTAAGATTACTGTTTGGGGCATCACTATAATGTTATTGGTACCAATAACATTACTTTTCTATATGAATATAACTAATACATCAATTATTATTACTGATTTAGTGAGGAAATTTTTATTAACCATAAAATATCTAAATCCATTTTACTCAATATTAAATAAACCTTGGCAATTTATATTTGAATTATTATTTGGTTTTTTATATGTCTTTGTACTATCTTTATTTTCTATTTGGATAGTATTACATTCATTAGAAATAGATTTCTCTGAATTTAGTTCGGAGGACAATCGAAGTTTCCAATTTTCAATTGTTATTTTGCATACAGCAATTTATTTATTTATAAGAGTTCATGGCAAGTATTGTAAGACAACTAAGCAAAAAATTAAAAAGCTGAAAATGAAATTTTATTTATGGTTTTGTTCTATGATTGCAAGTATTGTATATATATTTGAATCACTCTTTAATTATATGAATGGAATCCAAGCAATTTATTTTATTTTTGTTTTAATGATTGCCTTAGAAAGAACAGTGACACATTACAAGAAATTTATAGATTTTTTAGAATCTGAAAATTTGTATGAAAAACATTTTTAGAGAAAAAAGTCTTTTGAAATACAAAAAGTAATACCTACTAAGTACTAGACGAGTACAAAAACGCTATTCTTTCTCTAGAATTATAGGAAAGGATAGCGTTTTTGTATGTCTATTTTTGTATCTGATGAACTACAACTATTTGCTCAAGAAATTCAAAGCGTTTTATCTCCAAATCTCTTACGGAATCTTGCCAGAGGGTCTGGTTTCGTGCAACGAACCTGTAAATCCCAAACAAAAGATTTACTCAATTCATGAGTACGGATGAAAGAGATTCTATAATAATTTCTTAATATTAGTTTATATAGAAATTCATTTAATATAATATGAAATAATACATTTTATAATAATTTATTAAGATAAAATGTTATATTTCTGGATGGAATATATAAATGGAGGTAATGTTATGAACAAGAATTTAAGATTTACTCAAATGATGATCGGTATTAGTACGATGGCATTATCATTTGGAAGTATTCAAACACAGGTTTCAGCAGAAGAAAAAGCACCCTATAATACGTTACAGATGAAACCGATTGGGACAGAAACTTTAAAAGATGAAATTGCACATGCTACAAAAGCAGATGGAACTTTGACTTTTGAAGAGCGTTTAAAAATAGGCGATTTTTCACAACGACCTACTCCGGTGATGAAACCTGAAGAAAGGCAATTAAAGCAAAGCTATACTCTGGCAGAACTGAATAAAATGTCTGATAGTGAATTCATTGATACGCTATCAAGAGTTTCATGGAATCAAATTACAGACTTATTTCAATTCAATCAAGATACGAAAGCTTTTTATCAAAATAGCAATCGCATGAACGTTAT
Organism: Bacillus sp. AR2-1; assembly: GCF_008368755.1. Taxonomy (NCBI): domain Bacteria; kingdom Bacillati; phylum Bacillota; class Bacilli; order Caryophanales; family Bacillaceae; genus Bacillus; species Bacillus sp. AR2-1. The sequence goes on along the minus strand of NZ_QORY01000003.1, from coordinate 118,935 downwards.
CATTGATGAATTGGGACAACGAGGGAAATCTTTTACGAAACAGGACTCAATGGGAATTGAAACTTTTGTTGAAATATTACGTTCTGCTTTTTATGTGGGATATTTTAATAATGAAGTAGGTTACTTAAATGAGAGAGGCTTCCATGACAAATGTTTACCATCATTAAAAGCAATTGCAAAAAACCCAAACTTTACATTAGGTACAGCTGAGCAAGATAGAGTAGTAGTTGCGTATGGGAAATTAATTAGTAATGCTTCTAGTGATGCTGAAACAGTACAGTATGCAGCAAATATTTTAAAACAGTTTAATGATAACCTTTCTATGTATGCTAATGATTATACGAAAGAACAAGCTGTATATGAAATCGTAAAAGGTATTGATTATGATATACAATCTTATTTGCAGGAAACGAATAAAAAGCCTAATGCAACAATGTGGTATGGAAAGATAGATAACTTTATAAATGAGGTTAGTAGAATTGCTCTCATACGGAATTTAACAACTGAGAATAGTTGGTTAATTAATAACGGTATTTATTATGCAGGACGTTTAGGGAAATTTCATAGCAATCCAAACAAAGGATTGGAAGTTATTACACAAGCGATGAATATGTATCCTCGTCTAAGTGGACCTTATTTTATAGCGGTAGAGCAAATCAAAACAAACTACGGTGGAAAAGATTATGATAGAAATACAGTAGATTTACAGAAAATACGTGAAGAAGGGAAGCTACAATACTTACCTAAAACATATACATTTGATGATGGATCTATTGTTTTTAAGACAGGCGATAAAGTAACAGAAGAAAAAATTAAAAGGTTATATTGGGCAGCCAAAGAAGTAAAGGCACAATATCACCGTGTAATTGGAAATGATAAAGCACTAGAACCAGGTAACGCAGATGATGTGCTGACAATTGTAATTTATAATAATCCAGATGATTATCAATTAAATAGACAATTATATGGATATGAAACGAACAACGGTGGTATTTATATTGAAGAGAAGGGTACTTTCTTTACATATGAGCGTACACCAAAACAGAGTATTTATAGTCTAGAAGAGTTATTCCGTCACGAATTCACTCATTATTTACAAGGAAGATACGAGGTTCCTGGTTTATTTGGGAGTGGAGAACTATATCAAAATGAACGCTTAACTTGGTTCCAAGAGGGGAATGCAGAATTCTTTGCAGGATCTACACGTACAAATAATGTTGTTCCGCGTAAAAGTATTATAAGTGGCTTATCATCTGATCCAGCAAGCCGTTATACTGCAAAGCAAACTTTGTTCGCAAAATATGGATCATGGGATTTTTATAATTATTCCTTTGCACTACAGTCTTATCTATATAATCATCACTTTGAAACCTTTGATAAGATCCAGGATTTAATCCGTGCAAACGATGTGAAAAATTATGACGTGTATCGTGAAGCATTAAGTAAAGATGCACAGCTGAATACAGAATATCAAACGTATATGCAGCAGTTGATTGATAATCAAGATAAATACAATGTACCACAAGTAACAAATGATTATTTAATACAACATGCACCTAAGCCGTTAGCTGAAGTGAAGAAAGAAATTGTAGATATAACTAATATAAAAGATGCAAAAATTACAAAACATGAGTCTCAATTCTTTAACACATTTACTGTGGAAGGTAAGTATATAGGTAGTACATCAAAAGGTGAGTCTGAAGATTGGAAAACGATGAGTAAACAAATCAATCAAACCTTGGAGCAGTTGTCTCAAAAAGGATGGAGCGGCTATAAAACAGTTACAGCCTATTTTGTTAACTATCGTGTGAATGCAGCCAATCAGTTTGAATATGATATTGTTTTCCATGGTGTTGCAACAGAGGAAAAAGAAAAAACAACGACTATAGTAAATATGAATGGACCATATAGCGGGATAGTAAACGAAGGAATTCAATTCCATAGTGATGGCACAAAAAGTGAAGATGGAAAAATTATTTCTTATCTATGGAACTTTGGAGATGGTACAACAAGTACTGAAGCCAGCCCTACCCATGTATATGGAGAAAAAGGAACATATACTGTGGAACTAACAGTGAAAGATAGTAGAGGAAAAGAAAGTAAAGAACAAACAAAAGTTACTGTAAAGCAAGATCCGCAAACAGGTGGATCCCTTGAAGAGGAAAAGGTACTCCCGTTTAATAAGCTTGTAAAAGGAAATCTGATTGCTCCTGATCAAACAGATGTTTATACGTTTGATGTTACAGTTCCAAAAGAAGTAGATATTTCTGTGGTAAATGAACAAAACATTGGGATGACATGGGTACTTTATCATGAATCAGACATGCAAAATTACGTAGCTTGTGGTGAAGATGAAGGAAATGCTATAAAGGGAAAATTCGTAGCGAAACCAGGGAAATATTATTTGAATGTGTATAAATTTGATGATAACAATGGTGAATATTCATTATTAATAAAATAAATTTATTTTCAATAAGTATATAATGGTTGTTTTTTGGGAGGAGTCTGTCACGATAGGCTGCTCCTATTTTTTATCTAAAAGCATAAAAATTAAGTGAGTATTTTTAATTATTCAATCATGAAATAACGCTAGCTTTCATAAATACTTGAAAAAGCTAGCGTTTTAAATATGAATATACATAATTTGATTAATTAAAGCTAGATACGAAAAATCTCTTATACTATTCTTCAAGTTCTATCCATTCTTGTGACCATTTTTCTATTCCGCGAATAATGGATTCTAAAGCAAATCCTTTTTGAGTTAAAGAATATTCTATACGAACTGGTGTCTCAGGAAAGACCTTACGCTCTACAATTCCTTCTTGTTCTAATTCCTTTAGTCTTTCTGAAAGTAATCTTCCGCTGACAGGAAGAGAGGATTCAAGCGTACAAAAACGCTGAGATCCAGAGAAAAGTTGGTAAATAATTAGTGCTGTCCATCTTTGACTAAAAAATCTCATTCCTTTTTCAAAGCGAGGGCATAATGTAGAATCATTCATTTTACTTCACCTCCTAAAAGAAATTATATAACATCTTACAATTAGTAACAAATTTTTTTATAATTAATTACTTGACGTAAACTGATTGTAAATGTATACTCACTTACATAAAGTAACTAAGTTATTTTATATAACTAACAATTTTTTTCTCTAATTTGCTAAAGATATGATGATATATATTGAATCTAAGTTAAGAGAACAAGAATATCATTTGTAAAAATACTTACGTTGTGTAAGTTAAATAATAAAAAATATAAAATGGAAGAGAACTTTTTAGAGATTCTCTAAACTAGGAGGTACCTAATGGTTACAACAGATACAATTCATATGTTAGAAGATAAAATTCAATTAATACATCAAGATGGAAAAGAGATTTATCTTGTTGGCCCTATCAAATTACCAATTAATTTATATGGGGAAACGAGAATTTTCCAATGGTATTCTTGGTTACAAACTAATGAAGTTACGAATGGTATAGAAGGTATTATTGAAAAACTATCATTTCTTAATTTAGCAGATATGCAACAATCTAGTGTACTTGTGTACGGTGATTTTGAGAATGCTGAAGATGCACTGATTCGTATGCATAGTATTTGTCATACGGGTGATATTTTTGGTAGTAAACGTTGTGATTGTGGGTTCCAATTAAAGCAATCCTTACAAATGATTACAGAACATGGCGCAGGCGCTCTATTCTACCTAGCAAATCATGAGGGAAGAGGAATTGGTTTGTTTAGTAAAGCGATGACGTATATCCTGCAAGAAAACGGCTTAGATACAGTAGAAGCTAATTTAAATTTAGGTTTTGATGATGACGTTCGTAATTACGATGATACAATTGAGGTATTAAAAGCATTACGCTTAAAACCTGTAAAGTTGATTACAAATAATCCAAGAAAACTAGAAGCGTTGCAAAAAGCAGGATTAAATGTTACGAGTCGTGAGCCATTATGGGGGGACGTCTCAGAATTTAATGAGAAATACTTACAAACGAAAATCCATCGCTCTGGGCATTTGGAGGGAGGTCATTCACATGGGTGAGCATGAGAAATATATGAGGTTAGCCCTTGAAAATGCTAAGGCTATGAAGGGACAAACTACTCCAAATCCACTGGTTGGATCCGTAATTGTAAATAACAATCGAATTGTAGGAATCGGAGTACATATGAAGGCAGGGGAACCACATGCCGAAATACACGCGATACGTATGGCGGCAGAACAGGCCCGTGGTGGCACGATTTATGTTACCCTAGAGCCTTGTTCTCATCATGGAAGAACAGGTCCTTGTGCAGAAGCAATTGTACAAGCAGGAATTAAAAGAGTAGTAGTTGCTACACTTGATCCTAATCCTCTTGTTTCTGGACGTGGAATTAGAATTCTACAAGATGCTGGTATTGAAGTAATTGTAGGAATCTATGAAGAAGAAGCGAGAAAGATGAATGAAGTCTTTAACAAATATATTATGACAAAACGCCCATTTGTAACAGTTAAATCTGGTGTTACATTAGATGGGAAAATTGCTACGTCTGAATCGGATAGTAAGTGGATTACATCTGAAGAAGCAAGACAGGATGTACATCAGATAAGAAATGAAAATGCAGCTATTTTAGTAGGGGCTAATACAGTACAAAAAGATAACCCTTCATTAACAACGCGTATTCCAAATGGACGAAATCCAATTCGGGTGATAGTAGATTCTACCTTACGGATCTCAATGAAATCAAAAGTTGTTACAGATGGAGAAGCTGCTACCTGGATCTTTACAACAAATAATCATGATGCAGTGAAAAAGCAAGTATTAGAACATGCAGGTGTCAAAGTGTTTGTTACTAGTGGAGAAAAATATATAAATTTACATGAAATGCTTGATATTTTAGGACAAAAAGGGGTTTCTTCTCTTCTTATTGAAGGTGGAGGAGAGGTGAATGCATCGTTTATTGAAAATAAATTAATGGATAAACTTGTATTGTATATCGCACCTAAGATTATTGGGGGAAGAATGGCACCTAGCTTTGTAGAGGGTACTGGCATTACTAAAATGCAAGATGCAATTGAATTTAAGGATATATCATTTACCCAAGTTGGAAAAGATTATAAATTTATTGGTTATCCTGAATGTGGTGAATATGAGGAAGAAGGAAAATAAAAAACTACTTATTTTTTACATTAAATGAAGTACAGAAAGGGGCGATGAAGAGTGAAGTTTGGATTTGATATCGATGATACTTTAATTAATTTAAGACAGCATGCTTTTCATTTATATAACAAAAAATTGAACAAAGAAGTAGGATTGGATGTATTTCATTCTTTAAAAACAATTGAAATTCATGAAGCATTTGGCATGACTTCGGAAGAAGGTGGTCAGATGTGGAACAGTTTGCTTGATGAAATTTATTATACTTCTTGTTTACCATTTCCGTATGCAGTAGAGACATTGCAAGAATTAGAAAGACAGGGACATGAAGTATATTATATAACTGCGCGACCTAAAGAACATGGAGAGCAAACAAAAAGATGGTTACTGGAAAAGAATTTTCCAGTACATGAGGATCGCTTTTTCTATGGGATGAAAGATGAAGAGAAAATTCACTTTATACAGGAAATACAGCTAGATTATTTCTTTGATGATAAGCCAGCTGTATTAGAAACTTTAATAGGGCAACCAATTAAAGTGTATGCAAAAAATACTTCTTACAATGATTACCTTAATATTCCCCGCATTACAAGTTGGAATGAATTAATAGATATCGTAAAAAAAGATACATATGTAGGTAACTAAAAAGAATTCAAATGGAGTCAAAATTATCTGGGGCTATATATTTTTAAAAGGAAAGACATATGTGGTATGTCTTTCCTTCTTTTTGTATATTATCATTATTTTACATTTAGAAAATAGGAAATATTTTTACAAAAACGATTAATATCTGATCAGTTGTTAAATCTTAATTTAAAATATATAATTGAATTTCATAAAAGTTTGTGATATAAAGCACATATTAATTTTTTTAATACATTATTTATAATTTGAGGTGTATAGAATGGGGAAATCCCGCGAGCAGACGATTGAAAACATCTTAGAAGCGGCTAAGAAAAAATTTGGAGAGCGTGGTTATGATGGTACAAGTATCCAAGAAATCGCAATAGAAGCAAGGGTAAATGTTGCTATGGTTTCATATTATTTTAAAGGGAAAGAGAATCTTTACTTAGAAGTGTTTAAAAAATATGGTTTTACAAAAAAACTACCCAATTTTCTTGAGGAAACGCAGCATAATTCTAGAAATGCCCTTAGACAATATTTAACTTTCCTTATTACACATATAAAACAACATCCTGAAATTGGAGCGCTTGTATATGAAGAAATTATCAAGGAAAGTTCACGATTAGAAAAAATTAAACCATACATCATTGGGAATTTCGAACAATTAAAACAAATTTTATTGAAAGGGAAAGAACAAGGCGTTTTTCATTTCTTTTCAACGAATCATGCAATTTATTGGATTACATCTATTGTCTTATTTCCGAAATTTAAAAAATTTATTGATTCCATTGATCAAAAAGATGCTGACGATATGAAAACAGAGTGGATAACAGATGATCTTGTAAACAGAATTATTTCTTCATTGATACATAATCCAACATTGTGAACTACTCGCCACTTAGCAAAGCTTGAAGTGGGAGCTTCTAAGTTCCACGACAAAAGTAATCTTTCGACTCCCTGAGCGTTACTTCAGGGTGTTTCACCCCAAGATGTCCGATGCATGAACGCTCTTTTGGTAAGGTTGATATGTTATGCAGAGACCGAATGGCTTGTTTTTCGCACTCTATTTTCTTCCTGCAACTTCTTATATCAAACTATCAAAGAACTTCATATAGCTCGTTTATCAAGAGTTTCTGGCTATGACAAACCGAAATTCATTTCCCACTTATAATTGACGCTTCACATCTTCACAATTTTGAGGAAGGTGTATATTATCGAAAAAAATAAAATTTTATTAATTTTTCAAGTAATAATTACTTTAATCCAATGATATCAATATTCAAAATATGTTACGATTTAAACAGGGAGGCGAAAATATGAAAATGATACAAGAGGATATGTATAAAGAACTAATAGATACAAAAAGAACGGTTACTATATTTTTGAAAAGTGGTGTTCCGATACGAGGACAAATACTTTCAATGGATACATACTCTGTCCTTGTAATGGCTCATAATAAACACCAATTAATTTATAAACAAGCTATTTCTACTATTACTAAGTAATTTTTAAAAGTTAATAAAATTATAGTTTCAAGAAAATAGATCTTATAAAATGCAAAAATGATATTGGCTTAATATATTCTATTAAAAAAGAAAAAGCATAATTCTTCTTTCTCGCAATATAAAGAAGGGTTATACTTTTGCTTTTGATATAGATGTTCAAATAACCCAAGATGATAAAATTTTACTAAACGCACAAATTGGGACAAGAAAGCGTAGCTTTTGATTAAAATTTAGGGTTTTAAAGATTTCAAGGTTAATTTCATATAAGTATCCATTCGCTGCACTAGTGAATACCCACCACCTAAAAGACACCAGTCTAATATAATTCCTCTTGCAATTATAAAAAGATACGTTGTTATTTCTTCTACACTCATATCATTTGTTAATTCTTTTTTCGTTTGTCCTTTATAAACAAGATTATTTAGAGTTCTATAAATTAAAGAAGGTTCATATACAAATATTCTTTTGTTGAAATCGTTAAGGAGATTTATATGTAACTCTAATTTAGTTGTATATTCTGCTATGCATTGGAAGAAATTCAAAATAGTTTTTTGCACTGTCGTATGTTGAGCTATATTTTCTAATTCAACATGTAGGTTTTCTTCAATTTGTTGAAATAATTTTTGATAAATATCTTCTTTGGAAGAAAAATAATGATAAAAAGTGCCTACGGAGATACTTGCCTTTTTACAAATATCCTCAATAGTAATATTTTCAATTTCTTTTTCTTTCGTTAAATTTAAAAACACAAGAAATATATTATTCTCTGTTTGTATAGCTTGTTGTTTTCTTTTCGTTAAATTTTTTTTATGCAACCCTTATTCCCCCTTACTTATATAGTAACTGATATCTTGAAAGTGAAAAAGTATTTTGAAAATTTGTGTTATTATTGTATAATTCTCAATACACCGAATATGATTCAATGAATATGATTCGGTGTATTGAGAATTATTTTTTAGAGGGGAGATTGTTATATATGAAAACACCTTATCAATCAATTTTTATGATTCCTACAAATAAGTTGGTAGGAAAAAAGGCTTTAGGAGATCCATATGAACCATTTGCATGGTATAAGGAGATGCGAGAAAAAGAACCGATTTATTTTAATCCGCAAGCTGACATGTGGAATGTTTTTTTGTACGATGATGTAAAAAGGGTTTTAGAGGATAAAGAGTTTTTTTCAAATGTTATGCCAGAGAAGAAAAATTCTCCATTTCCACAAAGTATTCTTGGGATGGATCCACCAAAACATACGCAAATTAGGTCTATTGTACATCGGTCCTTCACTCCTAAAGCATTAAAGGTATGGGAGCCGAGAATTCAGCAAATCACAAATGATATTCTTATTCAATTATCTAATCGTGAAAATTTTGATATTGTTCAAGAGTTATTTTATCCTTTACCGGTTATAGTAATTGCTGAAATGTTAGGTGTTTCTGTTAATGATATGGAAAGATTCAAGAAGTGGTCTGATATTATAGTAAGTTCACCCAGTCATGATGATCCGGATTATTTGAAAGAATTTTTTCATATACGTTTACAAGCAGAAAATGAATTAGAGGAATTTTTTGAAGAAATCATAGAACTCAATCGAGGGAAATCCAAAAAAGATTCAAATGACATTATTTCTTTATTAGTTCAAAGTGAAGTAGAAAAAAACATTTCGGGTAAGGAAGTAGTATCATTTTGTAAATTACTATTGGTAGCAGGAAATGAAACTACGACTAACTTACTTGGAAACGCATTATATTGTTTGATAGAACATCCAGGTGTTTATAAGCAAATACAACAGGATTTATCTCTTGTTCCAAAAGCAATTGAAGAAGTACTGCGGTATCGTTCGCCAGCTCAAAGAATAGTACGAAAAGTAAAAAAAGAGGTTCAATTAGGAAGCCAAACTCTACAAGTAGATCAAATCATCTCAGCTTGGCTCGGATCAGCTAATCGTGACTCTCTTCATTTTAAAGATCCTGATAACTTTAACATACATCGTAGTCGAAATCCCCATCTTGCATTTGGCCATGGAATACACTTTTGCTTAGGTGCTCCCCTAGCTAGATTAGAAGCTAAAATTGTATTGACGGAATTAATGAAAAAATATAAATCATTTTCGTTTATTGACCATAATCTTCCCGTTCCTATCTCAAGTGTTAGTTCTGTATATGGTTTGAAATCTCTCCCTGTTAAAAGTGAAATTATTCATATAAAGTAAATAGTTTGGCTCTGGTACAGGCTGTATTAGAGCCAACTCTATTTATAAACTAGAACTATCAAAAAATTATTGCAAAGATAGTTATGATTATAGTGAAGTTCTTGATTTTGATTTTTATAAAGAGAAGCCAGAAAAAACAAGGGTTGTCATTACTTTCTGAATATTTATATCGATATATGTCTCCCGATACACTTAAACAATTAGCTATATAAATCTTACTTTTTAATTTTCGATTTTATCGTTGATTGTTATGTGTTAATAAAAAGTTAAATATTTCTGCACAACTTCTGCACATATCTAGGTAGTTTCTATGTCATGATATATCAGTCAAGTGAAATATTTCACATATGGGGTAGGATACATATTCACTATAGTTCCTGCGTAACTTACGCATACCCGAAACGATTTACTCTCTTGTTATACTTTTACATCAAAGCCCACATCACACTACAAAGCATAACAAGAAGGGGACAGGAATAACCAAATGATTAAACACCTAAAAAACTTAAAAATGAACAAAAACAGTCTAGGGGCTGTTGCATTAGCAGCTGGAATTATTGGCACGACACTTATTCCTCAAAACGTATACGCGCACGGTTTTGTTGAAAAACCTGGTAGCCGTTCCGCTTTATGTAGCCAAACTTACGGCGCGCTAAATGTAAACTGCGGAAGTATTATGTATGAACCACAAAGTTTAGAAGCTCCAAAAGGATTTCCGCAAGCCGGCCCAGTTGATGGACAAATTGCTTCTGCAGGAGGCAAATTTGGTGGTATTTTAGATCAACAAACGGTAGATCGTTGGTTTAAAAATACAATTACTGGCGGGGAAAATACGTTTACTTGGAAGTTTACAGCGCCACACTTAACAAGCAAGTGGCATTATTACATTACAAAAAAAGGTTGGAATCCAAATAAAGCGTTAACAAGAGCAGACTTTGAGCCAATTGGTACTGTACAACATGATGGTTCTGCAGCCTCAAATAATGTAGCGCACAAAATCAATGTACCTACTGATCGTAATGGATACCATGTGATTTTAGCTGTATGGGATGTAGCGGATACTGTGAATGCGTTCTATAATGTTATTGATGTGAATCTGATTAATGATGTGAAACCAGACACAGAGGCTCCAAGTATTCCGAATGGCCTTCAAGCTCAAAAAGTAACAGCAAATAGTATTGAACTAACATGGAACGCTTCTACGGATAATGTGGGGGTAAAAGGATATCAAGTATTCCGTAATGGAGAGCTGATTGATACCGTACCAGGCACTCATTTTATTAATAAACAATTAGAACCAAGTATGGAATACACTTATACTGTAAAAGCAATTGACACAGCTGGAAATGTATCAAAAGAAAGTGAAGCGCTTACAGTGAAAACGACTGTTGAGGCTCCTGATACAGAAGCACCAACACAACCAAAAGGATTACATAGTATGGGAACAACAGCGTCAAGTGTAGATTTAATGTGGAGTCCATCTGACGATAATATTGGTGTAGACCATTACGATATTTATAGAGAAACAGAAGGATCAATGAAAAAGATTGCAACATCCACTACGACTTCTTATATGGATAAAAACTTAGTTGCTAATACTACTTATAAATATGTAGTGAAGGCGGTTGATGTAGCTGGAAATGAATCTGTACAGAGTGATACATTCACAATTACTACAAAAACTGAAAACGCTCCATATGAAGCATGGGATGCAAAGAAAGCATATAAAAAGGGAGATAGAGTTCTACACGAGGGAAAAGTGTATGAAGCAGTCCAGAATTATCAAGGAAATGGGGATCCAAGCTGGATTTATGCTTTATCATTATGGAAAACAGTGTAAGCTTTACCTGAATATAAACTAAGAGATAATTGGCTTTGATGTAATAAGAAAACTTTGAGAAATCACTTTGCTCTTTATAAAAAAGACGACGTATTCAGCGTCGTCTTTTTTTATCCTTTTAGCCAAGAAGACTCCTTCCTCAAGGAGCGCGAAGTGAGTAGGTGGGAGATGAATTGGCTTCGAACAAGGGATGGCAGGAAGCCATCTTAATTGTTCGACATACAGAAAGTGTTACTTCACTATCAATCGAATGTATGTTTGGTGTATAATAGTCATATACCGAAATGGAGATGAATCAAATGATAATTAATAAAGCCTTTAAGTTTCGTATCTATCCAAATCAAGCACAAGCAATTCTAATTAATAAAACGATAGGTTGTTCTCGCTTTGTATTCAATCATTTCCTATCCCTATGGAATCACGCATATAAAGAAACTGGAAAAGGTTTAACATATGGTACATGCTCTGCCAAACTTCCTGCCATGAAGAAAGAGTTTGTTTGGCTAAAGGAAGTGGATAGTATCGCGATTCAGTCGTCTGTTCGCAACCTTGCGGATGCGTATACACGATTTTTCAAAAAACAAAATAGTGCCCCGCGTTTCAAATCCAAGAAGAATAACGTACAATCTTATATTACAAAACAAACAAATGAAAACATTGCCGTTGTAGGAAACAAAATAAAATTGCCAAAACTAGGTCTTGTTCAATTTGCCAAAAGTCGTGAAATAACGGGACGTATTGTAAATGCTACAGTTAGACGAAACCCTTCTGGTAGATATTTTGTGTCACTATTAGTTGAAACAGAAGTACAAGAACTTCCGAAAACACATTCTTACATTGGAATAGATGTAGGACTAAAAGATTTCGCCATTTTGTCAGATGGAAAACCCTATGAAAATCCGAAGTTTTTCCGATCATTAGAAGATAAGTTGGCGAAAGCACAGCGTGTTCTTTCTAGAAGAATGAAAGGATCTTCTCGTTGGAATAAACAACGAGTAAAAGTAGCTAGAATTCATGAATACATTTCAAATGCTAGAAAAGATTACTTAGACAAAATCTCAACTGAAATCATCAAAAACCACGATGTTATCGGTATAGAGGATTTGCAAGTATCAAATATGTTAAAAAATCGTAAGTTAGCAAAAGCAATTAGTGAAGTATCTTGGTCACAGTTTCGAACCATGTTGGAATATAAAGCAAAATGGTATGGCAAACAAGTCATTGTCGTATCGAAAACATTTGCTTCCAGCCAATTATGTTCTTGTTGTGGATATCAAAACAAAGACGTTAAAAATCTAAACCTACGTGAATGGGACTGTCCTTCTTGTCGTACACACCATGATAGGGATATTAACGCAAGTATCAATTTAAAGAATGAAGCGATAAGGCTTCTAACCGCAGGGACTGCGGGGTTAGCCTAATCAATTAGAGTTCGATAGAACTCTTTACTTAGGAATCCCTCACTTCTAAACGAAGTGAAAGTGGGGGGAGTTCAATGACCTGAAATTTGTTTTTAGCGTTTTGGAGATAACAGTTGTTGTAAGTCATTACAAATTGAAAAAACGAAGTTTGGTTGTTACAAACTTCGTTTTCGTTATTTCTTTCTATTGTTTTAAAAATTCTCCCATTATTTCCATTACGTCCTCTGAATCGTTTATTTTATCTTTCGAAAAACGCCATTGTTCTTTTCCGTAGCGCTCCATCTCAACCTTTATTACTTTTTCTTTATCTGAAACTTTTGCTTCTGGCAAAATAGATATAAAGTAACTAAACGATTGGCTAGATAATTTAGACTGTTCGATTCCTGGAGTTACTTTTAGCAATCTTTCATTTTCCTTATTTAATTTTGGCTGCAATTCACTTAATAATAATGGTTTCACTTTTAATTCCACTTCAACTTTATCTTCCTCAGGAGAAGAACCTACTGATTTTACTTTAAATGTAACTTTTTCCTGAAGTACAGATTTCAACTTTTTATAATAACTTTCAAATTCCTGATCACTAATTCCATTATGCGTACTGGACATTGCGTCTTTTTTAAATTCTTGTTGTATATTTTGAGTAAATTGTTTTCCGTCTTCACCGGATAATTTATTAATTTTGTCTATATCTTTATCATAATAAACAGCATTTATATAGGCTTTTAGAACTTCAGCTGGTTTGTTTAAGTCTTTTGTATTCTTTTCTATTTCTTGCGTATCAATTTTGAAAGAAACTTTTTCTGTTTCCTCGTCTCTTTTTTTTGTTTCTTCATTGGAATAAACGAGCTCATATGATGAGGCTTTATTCACTTCATAGTAGAGAATCCCCGATGTTTTTTTACCAGGTTCTAATTCTATTAAACGTAATTTATCTGAATCAGCCTTATCATATTTCTTCATTTTTTCATCACCTTGATATAGTGTAAAGAGATAAGGTGATATCTCTAACATTTTATCCCCTTTATTTTTCAAACTCACTTTGAATTTCAATACTTTATCTTTATTTATTCCTCCCATTGAGCCATTTAATGGTAATACGTATTCAGCATTTTCAACTTCAATTTCCACATTCTTTGAAGACGAAGATGCCTTTCCATTTTTTACAGTTGTGGAACTTTGTGAAGAACTACAACCAGTCACAATAGTTAATGTGAATATAAACAAAAAACAAAACATAAAAATCTTTCTAAGTTTCACTTAAAAACCCTCCATCCCCTTATTTAAAAATATTTACTATTTTACCATGAAATTCTATGTATATGTCTATTGAGCGACAAGATAGCCAAACTTAGAGATAGAAGAACTAGAAATCCTCCAAGCCATGCTGGTCAAATAGTGAACTTGTTACCTTCGACTGCAGAAATGAGTGGAATTCCTATTTGTAGAGAAAAATTATTAAAAATTCACTTTATATCTGATGTGTTCGGATCAGTTTAAATTAAATAATTTTGCTGAAGTAGTGCAAGTCACCAACTCAATGCATCCCAAATTATTATAACGGGAATACAAAGATAAAAAGGACAATCCTATATATAGAAGAAGTTAGTTGATAATTCTGATATGAAAATAAATGAAGAGGTATTAAAAGACATGTATAAAAAGAAAGAAGTAATTGAAAAAAGCTCACCAAAATAAGAAAGTTTTAAGCAGTATCAATCTATGATTCATTATAAAAAATACCAAACAAGATGATATTGTTTTCCAATGAGATAAAATGTATAATGAGAGTGTAGAGATAAACCCTTTATTAAAGGTTTTAACTCACTAACTATGTGCATAATAATAAAAGACGAGATGCTGGTAACATCCCGTCTAATTTGTAACTGCTGCCGTTAGGTGGTAGATTGCAAAGTTTAATTATTTTTTCTTTGAACCACCTTTCTTACGTTTGGCAGACGTCTGGGTGGTTCTTTTACTTTTATTATTACGTTTTGCTACTAACTTGTTAGCACAAGCAGTTGCAAAAGTTGTTATGAACACTGTTACGAATAGTTTCGTAGCGTCCTGTAATAATTGTTGTAAAAATTCCATATCGGTTACACCTCCTTCCCCTCTAAATTAAGAGAAAGAAAGGCTGCAACCTCCCACCACACGCCTTCAGTTACTTGCTATATTATACCATAATTAGAATACGTTATAGTTTATATTTTATTTTAAAACTTATTATTGAAGAAAGTATTGGAGATAACTATCTTTATCGCTTTTTTATGAAATTTGACCTTTCTATTACCTAACTCCTATAAATACCAGTAAATAATTTATGAATTTACATAAAACTCATAATACATATTAAAATTATATAATCAATTTAAGATATAAAAAATATATTTATAGATATATTCATATATTACAAATAAAAATACTATTAGAAAGTGAGGCTATATCAAGAATAGAATTCTAGATACTAATATTGATACTCAAATTCCCGAAGATGATATCGAACTATTAAAAGCAATGGCACACCCATTACGCTTACAGATTATTAATAAATTAACTAATAAGAAAACGTTAAATGTAACTCAACTAACAGAGATTTTGAATATTCCACAATCTACAACATCTCAACATCTATCTAAACTAAAAAGGAACGTTCTACGTGCTGAAAGAAAAGGGCTAGAGGTATACTACTCTATAAACAATTCAAAAGCAGATAAAATTGTAGAAATACTCAATGTTTCGAATATGAATTAAAACATAAATATAACCAAATAAGAAGCCGTTATAAAAATTTCATCCACGATATTTTTATAACGGCTTCTTATTTGGTTATTTGGTCAACAATAGTCAAAATGTTTTTTTGTTAGAGATAACTAACTCCTGAATATGAATTAAAACATAAATATAACCAAATAAGAAGCCGTTATAAAAATTTCATCCACGATAAACGGCTTCTTATTTGGTTATTTGGTCAACAATAGTCAAAATGTTTTTTTGTTAGAGATAACTAACTCCTGATATATAAATATTAATGATATGTATTTTTCCATATATGTTGTAAGAATATTTGTTCGTTGTTAAAATTACATTAGGGATACGGCCATATCGCTATCAAGCTAAACAAATAGGTCACCCCAAAAAAATGAAAAAACAGGTTAAATACCCATAGATAACTATCTTATATTAATTACATAACGTAGTGTGTAATATTATAATATAAAGATGTTATATTTAAAGGGGGATTCAAATTGGTTAAAAACTTACCTTTACTAATAGTAATTTTAATACCTGGTGTAAGTTTTTCTACATTAAGTACGAATGGATACTTTTCTCCAGTTATAGAATGGTCTTTAATGATTATAAGTATTATTTTAAACATTACTGCAGTGATAGGTTTATCACTACACGTTCTTGTATACCAACCTATGAAAAGATTTGAAGCAAATTTAAAAGAGACCTTCAAATAAAATTATTATATTTGAGGTACCATCACATCGCTATTGAGGTAAAAAAGTGTATCCATAAAAAGAAAAAATACGCTATTCTTTCTGTAGAATCATAGGAAAGGATGGCGTATTTTTTAATTATATAGATACTTTGTGGTAACCTCAAGTAGGAGGATTTTTTTTGAAATACACATTAAGAAAACAATTAAGGGTATTTTTTATAGGATTATTAGTACTAGTAATAATCGCTTCTATTTTCGTTTATTATAAGTTTTTAACACCTTCAGCAGATATTCAACAATACAAGGCGTATTATGCTCCAAAAACAACACAAAAAGTATTGAATCAAGGTGAGGTAAAGGTCACATTTTTAGGAACGTCATCTTTACTATTTGATGATGGAAATACACAATTAATGATTGATGGTTTTATTTCTAGGCCATCCTTACCCAAAATATTGTTCAGCAATATAAAAACAGATGAAGATACTGTGGATAAAATTTTTAATCAAATAGGGGCTGATAATAATAAACTTAAGGGATTATTTATTGCACATACACATTATGATCATGCGTTTGATTTAGTTTATATAGCTAAACGAACTGGAACACATATATATGGTTCAGAATCAGCAATTAACATAGGTATTGGTGGTGATATAAATAAGAACCAGATGTCTGTATATGAAGTAAATAAGGCTATGAAGTTTGGTGATTTTACTGTTACTGTCCTTCCATCGAAACATTCACCAACCTTTGATGAAGGAGAAAAAATAAAAAATCCACTTAAACAACCAGCTAAAGCCCTAGATTATCATGAAGACTCTTCATATGATTACTTGATTACGTATAATAATAAAACTTTCCTTGTTAAACCAAGTGCTAACTATATAGAAGGTGTATTAGATGATATTCGAGCTGATGTCTTGTTTTTAGGAATAGGGGTATTAGGAAAGCAGGAAAGTACTTTCCAAAATACGTATTACGAGCAAACTGTACAAAAAGTACAACCGAAGCTTGTTATCCCAATACATTGGGACGATTTCACCAAACCATTGACCGATACTCTTGAAGCAATGCCTAAATATGCGGACAATATCAAAAATGGATTAGATTTTATAATTCAAAGGACACAAGCAGATAAAATTGATCTTCAAATACTACAGGGTTTTAGAAGTATTTACTTCTAAAAAAGGGATATACCACACCTCTATCAAGCTAATGAAAAAGACACCCAAAAAACAGTAAAATTGATCTTTTTAGATAAAAATCTTATTTGAGGTCGTTATAAAATTCTTAAGTTGAGGGATATGTAATATATCCTTAATTTGTTGTCAACAAATCAAAAATGTATTATTAGTTAGGTAATGGAAATATTACTATCTATGAAGTAATTTATGCCCTTTGGTGTTATTCCACTTTCGATAAAATTCAAATACAATAAAAATAAACATTGCAAATAAAAGTGTAAATAAGGCGGATATAACATTCGTATCTGGTATATATACATCCCAGAATGAATTAATAAAGGCATGGAAAATAATACATAGAAAAATACTATTGGTGAATGAATAAATGACTGTCAGCAGAAAAGATAATGCTAAAGCACTTAGAGTGAACCAGAGGAAATTCATGCTCATTTGATTTGAACCAACCACAAACCACAATGGCAGATGCCATACTGCCCAAATACTACCTACAATGAGCGTACTTGTGAATGACGACCATTTTTTTTGCAACGTTGGCTGTAAATAACCACGCCAACCGATTTCTTCCAAACCACCCCCTATAATCATAATTGGGAATTCAATCAATGCCAGATAGAGAGGGTTCTCCATAGATGCTCCACCCCAAAGAGTAGGCAAAAAACAAGCTGCAAATGCAAGTCCGATGGTAAATAAGTACCATGCTAATGGGTGCCTAGGATTTTTTATATTATTAATAAGTGATTTAAACTCTTCTTTTGAGGTATATTTCCTTTTCAGCCAAATTTCACAAATAGCAGGGGTAACACCACCAAGAATAAACAATATTATTGAAAATACAGTTCCAAACCTGAGCAGATTAAACTGTGTTAATATTGCTAGGCCGCCCCATAGTATCCAAGACGAAACAAAGGTATAGAATAGAAACCTTCTTATCTCTTTCCCCATTTGTGAAACCTCCTTATTTAGATCCTAACAATAATAATACAGATTTACATAGAGTATCCATCAGACGGATTTCGTCAAATTGCATTTGTTCATTGTGGAACATACCGTAGCATTTTTGTAACATGACATCTCTTACAATTCCATCAATGGATGTGATGATAAAAGTAAATAAATCTTCTGAAGATAATGTAGGCTGAAAGCTCTCTGAAGAAATTCCAGTAAGAATTGTATTAAATAATTGCTCAACCAAGTATTGTCCGCTTTCATTTTCAGTGATATTGGATAAAATTTTCTTTTGCCTGTTTGGATTGTTCGCAAATAAGACTGTAAGCTCAAATTGAATTTTGCCAATCGTTGATAAGTTTTCTGTAATGTACTCCCCAAGAAAAGTAAAAACCTTTTCTATGGTTTCTTTAGGAGTATTGCTATTTTTCATGATTGTATCTACAGCCTGCTTATAGTCGGCATTAGCATTCGCTTGATTAATAAGTGCAACAAGTATCTCATCTAAATCTGAATAATAACGATAAATCCCACCTTGACTTAATCCCGAGGCTTTAATAATATCTCTCATCCTAATTTCATAGAGTGGCTTAACTTTACATACTGATAATGCTGCTTCTAAAATAGCATTTTTCTTACTTGTTACATATTCTTGGCTTACCTTTGGCATAGTTACCTCCTAACAAAAAAATAAAATGACACTATTGTCATTTTATTGTATGTCAATATCCATTTGTTGTCAAAATAAAACGACACTATTGTCATTTTAATACAATAATAAAATCCACCATGTAATATATCCCACTAAAAAGGGGTATACCAGTACCAATTAAGAGATATACAAACCAGTGTATTATCTTTTTTTCAGTTAGATCAACGATAAACGAGGGCTAGCACCACCTCCCCCAGCCAGCACTCACATTCAAAAACAAGGGGGATTTTTATATAACTTATAAAAAATACTTGCAATTTTTAAATTCTCTACACGAAACCTTTAGAAAAAAGAAGCAACCTCTACTATTATTAACGTTATATGACCTTAGCTTGATAGCGATGTGGCGGTACCCCATCGCTATCAAGCTAAAATTTTATAGTACCCCCCAGAACGAAATTTTGTGTTAACTTATAACAAAAAATATATATTTTAGAACGTACTACAACTTCTGTTTGGCTACCAAAGTATCTAAAAAGACAAGGTCAACGCCAACTCAGAAACTAGATTTAACCGATAAACGATATTAATAAACTGGGCAATCATCCTTATGATTTTTTTAGAGGTTCCTGTGGAATTTTATGTTAAACTCACTATAAAGATTATGAAAATTCAATCTTCAATAAACATGCAGGATTATTGAACAAGTTTTATGAACTTTAGTGAAATGCTTTATAACAACTAATTAAGGAGAGATAGAATATGAGAAATAACTTTCAAATCGTTGCGTTACAAGAGAAGGAATTTAATAACCTATTTCTAATGAGTGAAGAAGTATTAAAAAGTATCGGGGCAGTCAAAATAATAGCAAATAAAAATCCTGGATATCCTTGCAGGATAAGTTTGAAGGATGCAGAGGTAGGAGAAGAGGTAATCTTACTGAATTACCAATATCATAGTGTTAATTCGCCTTATAAAGCAAGTGGTCCTATATTTATACGAAAGGGAGCAACTACCGCTAAGCTAGATGTAAATGAAATTCCGCTTATGTTACATCATAGGTATCTATCTATACGTGGCTACAATGCTGACTCAATGATTGTAGAAGCAAGGGTTACAGAAGGTGTAAATTTAAGAGAAAATATAGATGAAATTTTTGATAATAAAGAAGTAGAATATATTCACGTTCTTAACGCTAAACCAGGATGCTATAACTGCCTTGTTAATAGAGTGTGAAAAAATTGAAAATGCAAACTTCTATTAGCCTATAAGGGATACCACCAATCGCTATTAGGCTAATTCAACAAAATCCTCCCTAAAATTAAAAAATACGCTATTCTTTTTGTAGAATCATAGGAAAGGATGGCATTTTTGTATGTCTATTTCTGTATCTGATGAATTACAACTATTTGCTCAAGAGATTCAAAGTTTTTTATCTCCAAATACCTTACGGGATCTTGCTCGAGATGTTGGTTTCGTACAACGAACCAGTAAGTACCAAGCAAAAGATTTAGTGGCTTTATGTATATGGATGAGTCAAAATATCGCTACAACCTCTTTAACTCAGTTATCTAGCTGTTTAGAGGCATCTACAGAAGTACTCACTAGTCCGGAAGGACTGAATCAAAGGTTTAATAAATCAGCCGTTCAATTTTTACAACACGTATTGACTAACCTTCTAAATAAAAAACTAACTTCATCTATGCGAATTTCTTCTCCATACACCTCTGTTTTCAAGCGTATTCGTATTTTAGATTCAACTGCATTTCAGCTTCCAGATATATTTTCATCCATTTACCCTGGGGCGGGAGGATGTAGCCATACTGCTGGGATGAAAATTCAACTTGAATATGATCTATTAAGCGGACAATTCCTACATATCCATACAGGTCCAGGTAAACAACATGATTGAACCTATGGCTCTCTGTGTGTCCCAACTGTAACAGCGAATGATTTGTGTATCCGAGATTTAGGGTATTTTCACTTAAAAGATCTTCAACATATACAAGATAAAAAGACTTATTATATCTTTCGTATTAAATCCAACACACGTATTTATCAAAAAAATCCCAACCCTGATTATTTTAAAAATAGAAAAAAGAAGAAACGTAAAAATTATATACAAATAAATATGGACACATTAATAACCGCCTTTCAACCAAAACAATACTTGAAGTTAGATTGCCAAAAGAAGAGAATTTAAATTTTTAATAAATATTTAATTTTTACCCCACTTTTTATTTAATTAATTTCATCTATCCTATATATGTTAGGTCAAAGAGGAGTTATAGAAATAAAAAGAGAGGCTTTTTATTTTGTGTACAGTATGCACGAGGGGCTTTACATAACACGATGATTTTAAAAGAAGTTGTTTATATGTTGAAATCTAATTTATTTATATTTCCAAATAAAATTAACTAATTACACAAAAAGAAATAATAGTTTGATTGTAAGGATTTAATAAAAAAGAGTGAATAATATCGTTAGTATTCTCTCTTTTTGCAAATAAGGATTTTCGTGATGTGCCCATCGAACTAATTTTCTTGTATGGGTTAACGGAATTAAAGAAAATTAACGTGCTATAGATTTTAGAAGAAAAGAGTGATATAGAGATGAAAATAGTGTTAGAAGCAAAAAATATTAAAAAAGTATATGACACAGGTGGAAATAAATTTGAAGCATTAAGGGGTATTAACTTACAAGTGAAAGAAGGGGAGTTTGTTGGCATTATGGGACCGTCTGGTTCTGGTAAGACTACGCTATTGAATGTTATTTCTACAATTGACAATGCAACGAGCGGTGAGATTTTAATTGATGGAAAAGATATTGTAAAGATGAATGATGAAAAGCTGGCGTTATTCCGTCGTAATCATTTAGGTTTTATTTTCCAAGATTATAATTTATTAGATACGTTAACGGTGAGAGAAAATATCGCTCTTCCACTTGCGCTATCAAGAGTGGAAGCGAGAGAAATTGATCGATGCGTTTTGGTGATTGCGAAGAAGTTTGGAATTGATCATATTTTAAATCAATTTCCATATCAAGTATCTGGGGGACAGAAGCAACGCTGTGCAGCATCTCGTGCACTAGTTACAAACCCAAGTATGATTTTGGGAGACGAGCCAACAGGGGCGCTTGATTCTAAGTCAGCAAAAGATTTATTAGAAAGTATGAAGTCATTAAACGAACATGATAATTCAACAATTTTAATGGTAACGCATGACGCGCTAGCAGCAAGTTATTGTAAACGAGTTATTTTTATAAAAGATGGTAAGTTATGTAAAGAATTATATCGTGGAAAATTAACACGTAAACAGTTCTTTCAAGAAATAGTTGATGTAATGTCCGCAATTTCGGGAGTTGCAATGGAGGGCCTTATCTAGTAACAATTTCAGAACACACAGCGGAAGTTTCTAAGAAAACTGGAGCTCTATTCTAAGCATGAAGTGTGATACTTATTATTTTCGTGACAATATGTATTATATATTTTAATGGATTTTTCACACATAATTGTAAAAATACAATAGGCACTTTAAGTTAAACTGTGAAACTAATAAAGTGGTCTATGTTCCACTGACACAAATATTTATGGAGGTCAAAAAATGACTTTATTTGATATCGTTCAACGTAATATACGGCGTAATTTTAAAGAATACATACTCTATTTTGTTTCCCTAACTATGAGTATGGTTATCTATTTTATATTTGCCTCACTTCGCTATAGTGCTCAAATCAAAAAAGTAATGGTTGATAGTGTGATAGTTAATAGTGTTCTTCAATCATCCAAAGTAATTCTCATCCTTTTTATAGCGATATTTATTATTTACTCTACTAATTTTTTTATGAGGAAGCGTAAAAAGAGGTAGGATTGTACTCTTTATTAGAGATAACTAAAAAACAGATCAGTACTATGCTATTTTTGGAAACCATTATAATGGGGGGCGTAGCTTTAGTAATTGGAGTACTAATTGGTAGCTTAGGTTCTAAATTAGCTTTAGAACTGCTAACAAACTTGATGAAATTGAATGTACCTGTTTATTTTGAGTTTTCTATAAAAGCGCTAATAGATACATCCGTGCTCTTTTTAGTTATTTTATTATATACTGCATGGAAAAGTTCTCGTGTAATTTATCAATTTTCTTTAATTGAGATGTTTCAAGCCGATCATAAAGGAGAAAACATGCCAAAAGGATCTAAAATATTGGCGTACATGAGTATTATTTTACTTGGAATAGGTTATTTGTTAGCAATTTTTTTCAAAGAAGTTGTAAAACTTGTAAGGACCCCTGGGAATCCGGAACCTATGTACATCCCGATTATTATTTTGATTGCAATTATTCATGGAACATACTTTCTATTTTCATCTTACACAGTAATTGTATTAAAGAAAATGAGAAGTAAAAGAAACATACTTTATAATGGTATGAACATACTAAATATTCCACAGTTGTTATATCGGGTAAAAGGAAATGCAAAGTTACTTGCGATTATTGCTCTGTTAAGTGCTGTAGCTTTAACAGCAATTAGTACTGTTGTATCAGGGTATTTCGGTGGACAATTGGAAGCAAAAAGCGAGGCGCCGTACAGTTTTTCATATAAAAAACAAGAGGATGCGATTGAAAAGCGCATACAGACTGTTTTCGAAGAGAACAAGAAAAAAAATTCAATTATCCGTGATTTTGAAGTTGAAATGGTAACAGTTAAGGGGGGCCCTTTTGAGGAAAAAGGAAATACAAATCTACCCAATCCCCCTTCTAAAATACCATATGATTTTCAGCTTATGTCCCAATCTATGTTGAATAGAAATGCTAAAAATATGGGAGTGAAGAAAGTCAACTTAAATCCGGGGGAAGTATTTATATATAATCTACATGAGGATAAGAATTTTGAAAAGGGAAATAGACTTCAATTACCCCTTGAAGTTGAGCCGAAAATATCTGTCATACAGGACGTCAAAATTCGTAAACTAACAAATTTAGGGGATTTGGTTGTCGTTGTATCTGATCAGATCTATGAAATGGTTAAGCAAACACATAAGACCTATATTGTGAAAAATATTGATGTGACACAACAAAAGGATAGTAAGGAATTGACTGAAGGTTTATTAAAGATAGTACCTGATGATGATGTTTTTAAAATCAATACTTTCTATAAAACAAATTTAGATGTTATGGAGATGTACGGGCTCACGTTATTTATTGGAATCTTTTTAGGGGCTGTATTTGTACTGGAAACAGGCTCTATCATTTACTATAAACAATTATCTGAAGCATATGCAAATCAGAGATATTATGAGACTCTTCGTAAAATCGGTGTTACGAAAAAAGAAGTAAGAAAGTCAATTTCAAAACAAGTTCGCTTTAGTTTTATTTTACCTGTAATAATCGGACTTGCTCATAGCATATTTGCTGTCCCAATACTAACAAATATGCCTATATATACTATCATAATTCCTATTTTAATTGGTGGTGGTGTATATTCCATAATTTATTTTGGATATTATGTATTAACTGTTTATTCTTATTTTAAAATTGTGCATAAGTAATAACTAATAAATAATTTTAATATCTGAAGTGAAATTTACTAAGTTCTAAATGATAAAGAATAATAAAAAGAACAAAATCGATATTTTTAACATACAGAAATCGGTTGTTTCTATATGAAAAATTGCTTAGCTTACGAAATTCGCTTTTTTGGTACTATCTCAATTAATAAAAGCCTCAAAAACATAAATGTTTTTGAGGCTTTTATTTTATAAACATTATTTTGAAAAGACGCTTTCATCATTTCTATCCATTTGGAAATATGAAACAATCAAATGGTGTTTCTACGAATTTTAAATCGTATGTTATAGCTTTATGATAAATAAAAAGGCGAGGAATTCTTGTGTATGTGAGGGTACAAGAACTTCTTAAAGCAGAAGAACGAAAGTATTATATAAAAATCTCATCTGATGAGTCTTTTTTTATCCTTTGAATAACTCACAGCATACCAATTACGTGGGAATACTCTATTTATATTTAGAGTCATTTATTTTCTCCTTCTTTTTTATTCACGTAGTAGATTCTAATGATGTCTACTACATATTGTCTATTCTATGCTATAAAATATTTTAAATGTTCGTTTAAAATTAAGAAATCTCCAGTTTGATCTAATCATTATGAAAACGTGTATAATCTTTCTAAATGTAGCAAAAATGACTATAGTACAATAGATTTTAAAAAGGAGAAAGTAAATAAATTCAGATTCACTGATAAATAGGATCAAAAAGAGAGGGGATTATTTTTATGGAACGATGGAGCATTTCAGATACGGTGATACATGTATAACCATTGTTTTTAAGGTGAATCAGGATGCTTTCTAATGCTTCAACTGTCTGAGATGTCTCAGAAAATTCGCTACCATTCCAATCATGAAGTAGAATGATATTTCCAGGCTGTACATCTTTTATGATATGCTTCGAAATTTTGCTAGCTGCTGGACTTCTCCAATCTTGGGGATCCTGATGCCACGACCATAAGATCACAAGTTTTCCATTTTGTATGGCTGTATTAATAATTAAATCATTATGTAGCCCTCCAACTGGACGATACAGAGTTGGTTTATAACCAGTAATTTGTTTGATAACTTCATCCGTTTGATTTAATTCTGATGTTAATTTAGCTGCAGTAATGTTTTTATCATAAATGTGATTATAAGTATGATTAGCAATTTCGTGTCCTTCTTTTACTTCCCTTATTAAAATAGCAGGAAACCTTTTAACTTTATTACCTGCTACGAAAAAAGTTGCTTTCGCATTGTATTTAGCCAATATATCAAGTATTTGAGGTGTGAAAACAGGATGAGGACCATCATCAAATGTTAGAGAAACTATTTTTTCTTTTGTATTTACTTCCCAAATTACTTTCCCTGTTTTTTCATATGCGTTACGATTATCTGTAAAAGCATATATGGACATTGGTTTGGAACAAAGAGAGATAATAAAAAGAATAAGGAATATCAAAATTTTTTTCACAACTAATACACTCCTATGAGATAAAAGTAAGTTTAGTTTATGAATTAATTTTTAAATTATTTAATAGAAAATTAAAAAGTAAAAGAGATTAGAATCAGGACTATCTTTTTTATTAGCTAAGTATAAAAATGATATATCTATATTTATTAATATCTAAAGAGGAACCTTCATAATCGAATATACATATTGAATGATTTGATTGATTATTCAGAATCATATTGATAAATATATTATAGCATTTACCTTTTATTCTCTGTCGTGTTAATATGTTAATATACGGTTTATTAAATATATTTTGAAGGGGTGGAAAAATGATTAAATTCAAGAAATTATCTACATTATTACTTGTAAGCGCTTTACTAATGTTACCTACAAGTGCAAGTGCAGCAAATCTGTATGGTGTTGTGAGTAATAAATGGGATGGAAATGGCACTATCCAGGAAGCTGTAGATATCGATGGAGATACTATTTTTGTTGGAAATTCTACTGATTTAGCTGTATTAAGCACTGAATCTGGTGGATCAATGGTTTCACATGAAAAGAACAAACCTTCTTTTCCTACAAAAGGCATTGTAAAAACATCTGATGGTAACTTTTTTATTGCGGGTACATCAGGAAAATGGAAAGTTGTAGATTCATCTGCAGGTTTAGTTGAACAAGGGCAATTATCGGACAAACGTAATCCGAGATTTGTTAAGAAACTATTGGATGGAAGGCTTTTATTAGTTTACGATAAAGGTTATTATGCTATTCTTGATGGTGATTCTTATGGCGTAACACGAACAGGAAAATGGCCAAATGATTGGAATATTAACGATTCAATTCAGTTATGTGGACACCTGATCTTGATGGTAGGTGATAAAGGAAAATATCAAGTCATGTCACTAACAAATGGAAACGTAATCAACTTTGGGGATTGGGGATCAACAAAACATGATATTACGTCAATTGACAGACTTTCTGATGGTACTATAATAGCTGTTGGAGAGGGTGCAAAATTCGCCCTTTTTAATAAAGACGGGGAAAAGATTGAGAGTTCAGAACTGACTGATCAAGAAAGTAAAAATTATAAATGGAATAAAGTGGTGGCCCTCAAGGATAAACATGCAATAGTAATTAGTTCCACTGGTCAGATGCTTTTGGTTCAGATTGATGGAAATAATAAAATTTCTGTTAAAGCAAAAACAAAATTAAATAATTATACTTCTAACGGCACTGCAGTAAAAATTAAAGATAACCAAGTATTCGTTACCCTTTCTAGTGGTCGATATATGGTTTATCAAGCAGATTTCTAAAAATTCTAATTCAATAGTAAAACCTTTGAAATGCAACAACTTTATTATATATATCATTAAATTTAAATATAAAAATAACTAAGGGGGATTATTTTGAAAAAAATATACTTGTTTGTTGGTTTTTTGATGGGGTTTATAGTATTTAATTTGGATGGTATTAAAGTTGAAGCTGCTGAGCTAAATGTAGAGCAAATAAAACATTTAGAGTCTTTAGGTTTCACTAAAGAAGAAATTTCGGACATGCCTGAAATGGAAATAATGAAAAACTTAGAAATTGATGGCCAAGTTGTAGCTACCAATGAAAAGTTTATTAAAGTTACTGAAAATGGAGTTAATAATTCAAGTAAAGAAATTGAAATTGATAAGAACACGTATTTAAATGGAATTCAACTTGAAGAAGCAAAAAGAGTTCAAAAAAGCAATGGTGTGGCAAAACTTTCTAGCGATACAAATACCACATCTTATAAAAAAGTTACAACTAATATTGTCTCATTAAAAGCGAAACAAAAGTACAGAGTAAAAACTTCAATAGAATGGAGTGTTATGCCTAGTAATAGAAAAATAGATGTTATAGGAACAGGTGTTAACAGTTCCTTTTGGGCCCCTTCTCCAGGATCACAATACGGACAACAAAAATGGAAACTAAAGTATGATTGTAATAAAACTAAATCTAAGAATGCAACTTATACCAAGGACAGCAACAAATGGTCAAAAGGGCCTTCTGGCTATGCTTTAAATATTGATTTACCTAATGATGTTAATAAATCCTACGCTTGTTATAACGAAAAAGTACTAACTTTATCCGCATTCTCTTATTATACAGTTGATAAATTAGCAGCTACAACTCAGATAGATGCTTATGGTAAGTACTTGCATCAAGAAACAACATTCCAAGTTTCTCCATCTATATCGTTTTCACCTCTTACGTTTG
Organism: Bacillus sp. AR2-1; assembly: GCF_008368755.1. Classification (NCBI taxonomy): domain Bacteria; kingdom Bacillati; phylum Bacillota; class Bacilli; order Caryophanales; family Bacillaceae; genus Bacillus; species Bacillus sp. AR2-1. The sequence continues at coordinate 90,709 of NZ_QORY01000003.1, read as the reverse complement.
GAGTTTCAGCTAGTCAATCTGATAAATTTACAGAAACTACTACACATGCACAAGTGAAATTCTAAAAACTTTTAAAAAGGTTAGCAAATGCTATATTGCAAGGAATAAGAGATGTAGCTCCTATGGAAAATAGAATGAAAGTAGCACGAAAATCTAGTTAACTTTCTGAACAAAATTATAGTAACGCTTCAATTAATTTAACTGAATTTGAAACAAAACTAAATAGTAAATAACTAAAAAAGAGAGCTATGCTCTCTTTTTTTAGTTCTCAGTAAAACCTTATTAAATGTGTAGTTAAACTAAAATGTAATTTAATTCTACATAAGTAACAAAAGATATTCATGAAGGATCTACTTTCTTGTCTAAATTGTTTAGACAAGAAAGTAGGAACTAATTTTATTTCACCTATAATAGTCGGACTTACTCGTAGCTTATTTGCTTTGCAAATAATAAACAACATGCTTATATATAGTATAATTATTCCCATTTCCATTAGTACGATTGCATATTGCATAATCTATTTTGGATATTATGTATTAACCGTTAATTCGTATTTTAAAATTGTGTATAAATAATAAATTCTTTTGATATTGCGTAATAAAATTAGGAAATACAACCTATCAAGTTCTAAATAATAAAGAATAATGGACTGAACAAAAGCCGATATGCTTAACGTGTAGGGAATCGGTTTTTTCTATATGGGGTACCGCCACATCGCTATAAAGCAAAAAAAATAGGTCACCCCCAAAAATGAAAAAACATGTTAAATACCCATAGATAACTATCTTATATTAATTACATAAAATAGTGTGATATAATAATATAAAATTATTATATTAAAATGGGGGATTTAAATTGGTTAAAAACTTACCTTTACTAATAGTGATTTTAATACTTGGTGTAAGTTCTTCTACATTAAGTACGAATGGATACTTTTCTCCAGTTATAGAATGGTCTTTAATGATTATAAGTATTATTTTAAACATTACTGCAGTGATAGGTTTATCACTACACGTTCTTGTATACCAACCTATGAAAAAAATTGAAACAAATTTAAAAGAGACCTTCAAATAAAATTATTATATTTGAGGTATCATCATATCGCTATCGAGCTAAAAAAATGTATCCATAAAAAGAAAAAATACGCTATTCTTTCTGTAGAATCATAGGAAAGGATGGCGTTTTTGTATGAATCTATCGATTCAAGATGAGTTTCATTTATTTGCTGAAGAACTACAGCGTTATTTATCTCCACATATTCTTTAACAGCTTGCACAAGAGACTGGTTTTATAAAACGTAGCAGTAAGTATGGGGCACGAGATTTGGCTGCTTTATGCATCTGGATTAGTCAACAGGTAGTAAGCGATTCTCTTACTCGATTATGTAGTCAGCTTTATGCAAATACAGCTACACTTATGAATATTGTAATATAAATCAAGTTCTACTTTATAATCACAAACTATACTTCTTTAATTTGAATGGTGACAGTACCTTTTAAAAGAATTGCCCCTTGGTTTAACAAATACTCTTTTGTAAATAATATATTTGTTAAACCATTAATTAAGGGGGAATAGTATGTCACAAGATCGAAAAGAAGAAGTTCAAAATGATACATATGAAGGAAAAGAGAGCATGCCAGATAATCCACAATATCTACCGCGTCACATGCAAATGGAGTTGCCTCCCGAATTTTCTGTAAATCCTCTGTTTGCCCGCAAAGGAGAATCAGTCGTTCCGCGCTTTAACATGCCTGATGAAGGCATGTTACCAGAAACAGCGTATCAAATCGTCCATGATGAAATTACTCTTGATGGCAATGCCCGCTTGAATCTTGCAACATTCGTTAGTACATGGATGGAGCCTACCGCAGAGCACTTATATGCCAAATCATTCGACAAGAACATGATTGACAAGGATGAATATCCACAGACAGCCGAAATTGAGGAACGGTGTGTCCGCATTTTAGCCAACCTTTGGCATTCGCCCAGCCCCCTTACGACTATGGGCGTTTCAACAACTGGATCGTCGGAAGCATGTATGCTCGGGGGGCTTGCGTTAAAGAGACGCTGGCAAAATGCACGTAAAAGCGAGGGGAAGCCGGTGGATCGTCCCAATATTGTGTTTAGTTCTGCTGTTCAAGTCGTTTGGGAAAAATTTGCGAACTATTGGGAGATTGAACCACGTTATGTGAAGATTAGCCCTGAGCATCCCCAATTGAATCCTCAGGGGGTCCTTGCAGCTGTGGATGAAAATACGATTGGTGTGGTACCGATTCTCGGTGAGACTTATACCGGACTTTACGAACCAGTTGCCGCCATTGCAAAAGCGTTGGACGATTTACAGGAGAGGACGGGACTCGATATTCCGATGCATGTAGATGCGGCTTCGGGCGGATTTATAGCCCCGTTTCTTCAACAAGATTTAGTCTGGGATTTTCAATTGCCGAGGGTGAAGTCCATCAATGTATCCGGACATAAATATGGGTTAGTCTATCCTGGGTTGGGTTGGATAATTTGGCGGGAAGCTGAGGATCTCCCTGAGGATCTAATCTTCCGCGTCTCATATCTAGGCGGAAACATGCCGACTTTTGCCCTGAATTTTTCACGTCCTGGTGCACAAGTGCTCCTGCAATATTACAATTACCTGCGTTTGGGGAAAAGTGGGTACTATGATGTACAAAAGGCTTCTCAGAAAGTCGCTCTTTTTCTTAGCAAGGCGATTCAGAAGATGAAACCGTTCGAACTTTTGTCTGATGGTTCGGATATTCCTGTTTTCGCTTGGCGATTGAAAGATGGTTACACATCAAACTGGAATCTTTATGATTTATCTCGACAATTGCGTGTGTTCGGCTGGCAAGTACCTGCCTATCCATTACCTCCCGATATGGAAACGGTGACGATTATGCGCGTTGTGGTTCGAAACGGATTTTCCATGGATCTCGCGCATTTATTTTTGAGGAACTTCAAACAGGCCGTTGCCTTTCTGGATTCCCTTGATGGGCCTATGCCACATGATACGAAATGTGATAATGGGTTTCATCACTAATTGGGGGCAAATTTCGTCGTCATTAAGCTGAGTTAACCAGCAATCATTTTTCGAGATATCCACAGGAAAGTGGTACAGAAAAGCTATGGGATACATGATGGTAGATGATGAGCGAATTGATACTAGAGAGCTTTACAATATCAAATCACACGCCCAGTTTGCAGCTATTTCCTTTTTAATTAAAAAATAGTTATAAATAAATAATCAGAGGCGCCTGATCTTTCCTCATGAAAAGATCAAAAAAGCCCTCAAAGATTTGGAGAGAGCAGGAGTGAACAGTCAGTTCACTCCTTTATTTTATTATTCCTTACTGAAACTTTCCAGGAACTTTCTGGCCAATGAGGACATGTAACGGTCCTTAATCCAGATTGCCGCGATCCTGGTCTGGAGCGAAGGACTGTCGATTTCCTTATAGATCAGACTACTGTGGTTCGCCAGCTCAAACGCGGATTTCGGGATAATTCCGATTCCGAGGCCGGCATTGGCCCATTGTAGGGTGGTACGTGCATCATCATTTTTACAGAATAGGTTTGGTTCGAAGCCGGATTTCTGACAAGTCTCGCGAATCAGCTGTTCGAATCGGCGGTAAATGATTAGAGGGCGCTCGTGCAGCTCTTCGATTTGGATTGCATCCCGCCCGCTGCTCCAGTCTAGCTCCGGGGTCATCACGGCGATCATCGGCTCGTTTTCCACACATTTGTATCCCATCCCCGCATTATGAAAGGGAGTTCTGACGATTCCCAGTTCGATGACCCCACTCTGTAACAATTCAATGACCCTGAACGTGTTTCCCTCATGGATTTCAAATTTAATTCCGGTGTAAGCCTTGTGAAATTCGGATAATCTATCCTTTAATAAAGTTGCTCCAGAGGAGGAAACCGTTCCAATTGCCAATGTTCCCTTCAATCCTTTGGCAAAGTCACTGACCTCTCTTGACGTCGAATCAGTTAAATCTACAATTTGCTGCGCTCTGCGGCGCAGAATCTCCCCGGCGTCCGTGAGTCGGATACTGCGTGCACCGCGCTCTACCAGCTTTACGCCAAGCTCCTCCTCCAACAGCTTAAGCTGCTGGCTGAGCGGGGGTTGAGCCATTTGTAGTTTTTTGGCGGCCGATGTAATCTGGCCTTCTTCCGCAATCATCAGGAAGTATTTCAATTGCCTAATGTCCATAAGGTTCTCCTTTTGAATTTCCATATTAATTTCATATAGATTAGATACTAATCAAATATTATTAATATGGAAGATGTTATGTTATTTTTTAATCATATCCGGTAAATAAATTTCGTCAAACCTTTTGAATTGCATTAAATTGAATATTTTAGTCCAAGTTCAGAGTTGCCGCTTTTTAGTATTGAGAAATTTGGATGAAGCTAGGCTGTGAGGAGCGGAGCGTACATAGTTTGTCCGTGAGCGCCGGAATGCCCAGGTGAATTCAAGATTCGATATCGAAATCACTTCATAATCAAAAGCGACCTTTATATCAATTATGATGGGGATGATACTTTGTTTAGACTCACAACATTTTTAAAACCTTACAAGAAGGAAAGTATTCTTGGCCCTTTCTTTAAGCTGGTGGAAGCAATTTTCGAGCTTCTTCTGCCGACGATTGTGGCCCTAATTGTGAACCATGGAATAGGCAGGCATGATATCGCTTATGTATGGAAGATGGGTGGTTTAATGGTCGTCATGTCGATAATGGGCTTCGGTAGCTCGCTGATTTGTCAATATTATGCAGCCCGGGCATCGCAGGGGTTCGGTACAATACTGCGTAATACGCTGTACCGGCATATCTCGACGCTGTCTTATACTGAGATTGACCGCTTTGGGACACCATCATTGATCAACCGTATCACAAATGATGTCAATCAGCTCCAGATTGCAGTAGCGATGCTGATTCGGCTTGTGATTCGTGCCCCGTTCATTTGCATTGGTGCAATCATTATGTCGATGCTGCTTGATTTTAGACTAGCGCTTATTCTGATTGCGACAACACCAGTGTTTGCTATTATTCTATATTTGATAATTACCAAGACAGCACCTATGTATCGGTTATACCAGAAGAAGTTGGACAGAATCGCACTAGTATTGAGCGAGAATTTGACGGGAGTTCGTGTCATTCGTGCATTCGCCAAGAGACAGGCCGAGAAGGCGAGATTTCGCGAAGCCTCCGACGACATTACGGCCACTGCAATCCGAGTAGGGAGGGTGTCTGCTCTGCTTAATCCGGTAACGACTGTTGTTGTCAACGGTGCGATTATCGCTATTCTATGGATTGGTGGTTTCCACATTAATGCGGGAATATTATCTTCTGGCGAGGTCATCGCCTTTATTAACTACGTGACGCAAATTTTGCTCGCTTTGATTGTCGTGTCGAATCTAATTATTATTTTTACAAAGGCAGCGTCCTCAGCATCACGGATCAATGAGGTGTTCGAAACCGTTCCTTCCATTGCTGACCTTGTGCTTGAGGAGCGAAAACAGTCTGCAGCAAAAATAGAAGACAAAAAGGATGTTCCAGCTGTTACATTTAATCATGTTACCTTCGGTTATAGTACAACGAGTGAACCGGCACTGACAGATATATCAGTGGAGATAAAACGTGGTGAGACTGTGGGGATTATCGGTGGTACTGGTTCAGGAAAATCTACATTTGTGAACCTGATTCCGAGATTTTATGACGCTACCTCGGGACAAATACTCGTCAACGGAATTGATGTAAGGGATTATAGTCTACATGAGCTACGTGGAAAAATCGGGATTGTTCCACAGAAGGCACTGCTCTTCACAGGGACGATTGCCGATAATATTCGCTGGGGTAACGAATTAGCTTCGGAACAAGAGGTCAAACGGGCAGCTATCATTGCCCAGGCCGATGAATTCATAACGAAAATGCCAGAAGGCTATAACACTCTGGTTTCCAGGGGCGGACTTAATCTGTCGGGTGGTCAGAAGCAGCGCTTAACAATCGCCCGGGCAATTGTTGCCAGTCCCGATATTCTTATCCTTGATGATTCTTCGAGTGCACTTGATTTTGCCACAGATGTGGCGTTAAGAAGATCAATCCGGGAAAACAGCCAGGGAATTACGGTATTCATCGTCTCGCAGCGGGTTAGCACCGTGCAGCAGGCGGATAAAATCATAGTCATCGAAGACGGACGGATTGCTGGCATCGGCACCGATGCTGAACTCAAGCGAGATTGTAGTGTCTATCAAGAGATTTGCCGCTCACAGTTCTCTAATGAGGAGGTAGGACAACAATGAACATGAAGCAAACATGGGGAAGACTACTAATTTATACAGGAAAATATAAAAGGTATACAATCTGGGCCTTCATTAGTGCGATTATTAGCGTAGCTTCCAGCTTGATCGGTCCATTTATGATTGGGATTACGATCGATCATATGGTCGGCAAGGGTGCTGTTGAGTTCGCGGATATCTTCAGACTACTTATACAGCTTAGTCTGGTGTATCTCATCGGAGGCTTGTTTGGTTGGTTGTTGACATATCTTACGAATCGGCTTGCTAATCAAACAGTAAACGATTTGCGCAGCGAAATGTTCGACAGGCTGAATGTACTGCCACTGAAATATCATGATAATCATCCGCAAGGGGACAGCATCAGCCGATTCGTAAACGATATGGATGCCATATCGGACGGGTTGCTGCAGGGATTCTCCACATTATTAACCGGTGTTGTTACAATCATTGGGGCGATCGCTCTCATGTTGTATACGAATCCGCTCATGACCGTGGTTGTACTGTTATCTGCACCAGTGACTTTCTTCGTAGCACGGTTCATCACGATGCGCTCCCAGCAGCTATTTCGTGATCAGGCCCGTATATTGGGTGGGCTGAATGGCTATGTCGAGGAGATGATCGGCGGGCAAAAGGTTGTTCAGGCCTTCCGTTATGAAGATCACTCTTTTGCGGAGTTTACAGCGCGAAATGATGAATTGTATCACACAGGGGTAAAATCACAATTCGTCAGCTCTCTGTCGAATCCATCCACCCGTTTGGTGAACAATGTTACCTTCTCAATCATCGCCTTAATTGGGAGTATTATGGTCATTATGTCTAGAATATCGGTTGGGGGACTATCGAGTTTCCTGATTTATGCCAATCTGTTCGCTAAACCGTTCAACGAGATTACCGGAGTAATTACACAGTTGCAATCAGCTACGGCCTCGGCGCAACGTATCTTTCAGGTACTTGATGAATCAGCGGAGTCACCGGAGGCTGAAGATGCAGTTCATATCCCGGCTAAGCAGGGGACGATTACATTCCATCATGTGAAGTTCGCTTACCAGCCTGACCGTCCCCTTATTACCGATTTGAACCTAGTTGTTGAACCAGGAACACGTGTCGCTATTGTGGGACAGACGGGTGCAGGCAAGACAACGTTAGTGAATCTGTTAATGCGATTTTATGATGTTGATGCCGGCGAGATTGCGATAGATGGTATTAACATTAAAGATATGGCCCGTGACAGCTTACGCCATACCTTTGGGATGGTGCTACAGGATACTTGGCTTTTTGACGGGACAGTTCATGACAATATCGCCTATGGAAAACCGAATGCTAGCGAGGAGGAGATTATTGCAGCCGCTAAGGCAGCTAACGCCCACAGCTTCATCAAGCGGTTGCCGCAGGGCTATGATACAGTAATCAATGGCTCAGGCGATAGCCTGTCCCAGGGACAGAAACAGCTATTGACAATCGCTCGGGTTATGCTGGTTGATCCGCCTATGCTAATTCTCGACGAAGCAACGAGCAGCATTGATACGCTTACGGAGATTCGTATCCAGGCGGCGTTCCTGAAGATGATGGAAGGCAGAACGAGTTTCGTTATCGCTCACCGTCTGTCGACGATCCGTGAGGCAGATATGATCCTCTACATGAAGGACGGGGATGTCATCGAAAGCGGGAGTCATGAGCAGTTGCTGGAGCGTAGCGGCTACTACGCCAAACTGTATAACAGCCAATTCGCGGCTGTTAATGATTAGTAGACCACCATTCCAAAAGTGCGCATAATGCGTGGACAGGATCTTGGCCTAACTAATCTCCATCATGTTATAACTAAATTTATCATATGTGTTAGAAGATAGTGCAACATCAAAAATTACCCCTGATACAGTGAAGTCATATTGTATCAGGGGTTGTATTGTTTTAATGAGTGATAAGAGTAATCAATGTGTCTCTTTAAATTTCTCATTATTGTCATTGCCCTTTAAAGAGATTGCTAAAGGGAAATCTACTGAACGATTGTACTTAAAATCCGATTTGGAAATTTTCAAAGAAAGAATTGAAAATAGATCAAAAGAGGAGTCGAAAGAAAAAAAGCAGCATTTGAGTCTCTATCTTGATGAAAAGGTAATAGAAGCAATAAAGAAAAAGGCTGCAAAGAAAGGGTATAATGGCTACAAGAAATTTGCTGAAGACATTTTATCCGCTGAAGTAAAAGAAGACATAGAAGAATAGAATTTCTAACAAAAATAGACCTCGAAAATGATAGAGTTATTTTAACAGGTCTATTTTTGTTTATAAGGCGTTTTTTGATTGTCGAACCTAATTATACTATCTTAGTTATAAAAGTTGTTTATAAGAGGATTTGAGAGGTCGTTTTTTCTTGTTCACTTGTGAAAAACCTTTTATTTTACATAAAAAGGAAAATGATGCATCGGATTTAGAAAATTGACTAATAGATGATAAATGAATGTAAGGAGAGGTTATTTTGGATGAAAGAATTGTAAATAGAGACATAAGAAATGCTATTAAAAATGGCGATATTAATAAAGTAAAACACTTAATAGGTAATGATACTAAAATTATAAATGTAAAGACTTCATTTGGAACATGGTTGCACATAGCTTCGAAAAAAGGAAATCTTGATATAGTTAAATTTCTAGTACAGGAAGGTATAGATATTGATGCTAGGGGAGGTACATTTGATTCATCAGCATTAAACTTAGCGGCAGGATCAGGCAATTTGGATATAGTAAAGTATTTAGTAAGGGCTGGCGCAGAATTAGATGTGAGCTTAGCCAAAAGAAATCCCTTATTTGGAGCTATTTATGGTGGGCATAAAAATGTAGTTGAGTTCCTGGTTGAAAAGGGTATAGATATTTCGATTAGATATACTGGAGAGAATATTAAGAACATGAATGCCTATGATTATGCTATGGAATTTGGGCAAATCGAAATCGCCGAATATTTAATACGGTAAATGGTGGCATACATCAGAAATAGCCTATCAAACTAAGGTTAATTATGAAGTTATCAAGAAACATAGTATACATATTTAGATTATAGTAAACTAAAACCTTGTAAAATTCCTAAACTAAAAGATTATGAACAGACTAAAATTGGACATATTTTCTATTTTAGAGTGTAGAAGTATAACTGTATATCGTGTGAAGGTGGGCTTGTTATTATCCCTTCTTTCCATTCGGAAGGAAAGAAGGGATAATAACATGGAATTTTTGTTTGAACTTTTAAAAGAAATTGCAAGAGCAGTTGTGCGTGAGATTTCAGCATACGCACTGAGAAAGCAATTCGAAAAAAAGACAACAAAAAACCCACGCTTCACCGTCCAAAGTACAAGCGTGGATCTAGAAAAAGATAATGCATAATAACAGACACCTTGACAGTAGCAGTTATGAGACGGGATGTTGACAGCATCTCGTCTTTTTTTAGTTTATGCAATTCAGTTAAGTACTATACTTTATATATATTGGATTTGCATTCAATATATATTTAATCTACTGTAAACATACCATATTTTTATTTTTGGGTCAATAAACCAGCTGATTATGTTTCCATTTAAAGCATATACGAAGACCCACATAAAAATTATAGGAATTTCTTCGTACGTAAAGAGCCTAAATGAAACTTGTCTCTTTGTTTTATTATACTATAAATAAAAAGAAAATTAAAACCTTAAAACACTTGTAATTAATTCTCCGGCATACAGAAATGCATTACATATATTAAACAACTATGAATTCAAAGCTGGAAATCATCTTTCATATGCGGGAGTAGGAAGTATTCAACAGTATTTGCGGAAAGCAGCTCCATATACTTATGAAGGTCCAAATGGCCAAAAGACAATAAGATTTAGAATGGGTGATTTAGCGGGGGACAAACATCCTGTTACAGGCATTCGGTATGATTTAGATGGTTTCCCTATTTTTAAAGCTCTTTCTGAAGTTAAATTAAAAGAAGCTGATTTTAAAAAATCTAGACCAACACATGATAGAATATGTAGTAAAGCATTATACGAACAAATAATGAAAGACCCTAAGTTAGCTGCAAAATTCACAGAAGAAGAAATAGAGTTATTTAAGCTAGGCGAGGTACCAGAAAATTATTCATGGCATCATCATCAAGAAGCAGGACGAATGCAACTTGTTGATTATGAAACACATAGGAAAACAGGTCACACTGGTGGATATAAAATTGGGGGAAAAGACAGCGATAAGTAAGGAGGAGTATATATGAGCAACGTTACTTGGATTGGAGTAAACAAAAAAGAAATTACAAATGAAAACATTCAGAAAGTAGAGCAATATTTCAATATTAAATTCCCTATGGATTTTGTAGAATGTGTAAAAAAATATGATAGTGGTTATCCAAGACCAAAAATATTTGATGTACCCGAACAGGATGAGAATGTATTTAGTAAGCTTTTAACTTTTGATTTAGAAAGTAGAAATTCAATCATTCAAGTTTATGATGATATAAAAGATAGATTAGCAAATAAAGTATATCCCTTTGGTAAGGATTCATTTGGGAATCATCTGTGTTTTGATTACCGTAGCAATCCTGAATCACCAACAGTAGTATTTTGGGAGCACGAGGAGGAAAACATAGAGGAAGCAATATACCCTGTTTGCTCAACATTTACAGGATTGCTTGATAGTCTACGTGATTTCGAAGAAGAAGATTGAGGGTACTAAAAAACGGTCTAGAATTCTAGACCGTTTTTTTGATTTACTAATTTTCCAACCATCATCCGTTTTCTCTGATGCAGAAAAACTTTCTCAATATCAAATTCACTAATTATTTAAAATTTAAAATGTTTTCATTTCATCCTAATGTTAATATTTTGTTGAAAAGAAAGAATATCATTTAGGAGGAAGACTATTATGAAAAAAGTACTAGTAAGTATTCTGAGTTTATTTTTATGCTTCACAGTTTTTGGTGCGTCCTCAGCAGCAGCAGCAAAATCTACACATTTTAAAAATACCCGAGGAGTAGGTCCTGGAGACAGTTATACATGGAAGCAAAAAATTTATCTAAAAAGTAATGGAGATGTAGAAATAGTAGCCGTACAATACTCAGATGATACAACAGATGTTAATGTAGAATATACATTAATAAATGTTGATAGTAAGAATGAAGAATCTGATTCAATAGATGGAACTTATAAAGGCAAATCTAAAATACTTAAATTTAAAAATGTCAAAAAAGGGACATATGAATTAAAAATTACAAATCACTCAGATGAAGTAGTATATGGTAATTTTTACGCATATTATTGATAGATAAGAATATAGCGAGGGGACATCCAAATAGGGGATAGTAAACAACTAAACATTATGCCAGTATAATAGAAGTCACCATACATGACCATCAACTTAAGATTAAGAAAATGTGAGTGGGCTTAAAAAAGATAATGAATATTAACAACCACCTTAACAGTAATAGTTATAAGACGAGATGTTGGAACATCTCGTCTTTTTTAGTTTATGCAATTTAATTAAGTGCTATATTGTACATATTAGATGTATATAAACGATTAATGTAATAGCTCTAGAAAATTTATTGGTCTGCCACTAAATAAAGAAAATACACCAACAAAGAAACACCATCGTTAACATAAAATTCTGTAATTAATCGATAAATATAGGAAAAATAACCAAATCTTAAATAAATATGCTAATGTTTATATAAATGAATAGAAAGGGGATAAATTTATGAAACATTATATGAAAGTTTTATTGGGATTAAGTTTTATGTTTGGTTGTATTTTCATTTCATCTGGAAATGCTGAAGCTGCATCGGGAGGATGGTATAAAGTGACAGCTGCAGGTAACAATTGTAAAGCTAGAGTGAATACTGATCAAACTGAATATAAGTCCAATAATAAAACCGTGGGTATGCAATTAGAGGCAGAAGGAAATTGTAGTAAAATGTATTATGATGCGGCTTTAACAGATAGAGGCCTAGAGTCTGTAGCACATGATACAACTGTTGGAAGTTTTTCTTCAAAAACTCCAAAAAAACAACTAAAAATAGGTAATGTTCGCGAAAAAGAAACTACAGTTATTATGGTTCAATTATACAAAGATGCCGCTCATACACAGCCTATAGGAAAACTAATTTCAAATAATATTATAATTTATCCAAGGTAACCAATACATATACTATATAAATTGGCTACTTAGAAATTGAAAATAGGTACCTATATAATCAAAACAAAGGAATTCCTTTGTTTTGATTATATTATTATAGGGTTTCTTTACCCATTAGCATTTAACTACAGCGAAACTGTAATTTGAAAAATATAAAGCGTTTGAATTTAACTGCAAATGCAAATGCAGATATAAGACCACTTAGCGGAATGAAAAAAGCAAATGTGCAAGGACAGAAGATCATATTAAATGAAGCAAATATGAGTGACACAAGCAGATTACGATTATTTGATCCAGCTGGAAAACTTCCTGAAAATAATATATTAAAGGATGGAGATAAATAGGACCCTTGTATTCCAGGAGTCCTTTATTTTACATATGCATCGATAAGAAAGACAACTTTTAACAAAAACGTCATTTGAATAAAGGCTAAGGGGCTAGGTTTTAGCATACACTGAAATTAATATGAATAACATACTTTGCAATTACCTATATGGAAGTGAGTTGAATAATAATGTTTTATTCATATTTTGATACCCGAGTTAGAATGCGTCCATATAGTACGGCGGGTATTACTTATAGTGGAGGAAAAAGTGCAATTCAAGCTATTCAACAAGCATCACAAGTAAGTAGCAAATGCAACAAGGCATACAGCCGTACTATTCATTTAAGGAAATTATTACCCTATGCATCATATTACGCTATACGGAATTTCTTTTTCAACAATCCTATATGAAGCTGTGTACGATGGATAAAAATATATAGGGGAAATAAAGTTGTGTATTTAATTAAGGGCGCAATTACAAAGTGCTATTATAAGAAGCGATTCATGTATTATGAATTAAAATTAAATATATTACTATTCTAGCTATAATTGTATATAAATGCATGGGCTTTTATAATGATGTATGATCTGTATTTTGGAATTTGGGGGATTTTAATGTTGAAAATTAAAATGATATATAATGGGAATGAAAGAATTGAGGAAATTTCACTAGAAGATTTAAAATTATTTACAACGGATCTTAATAATTCTATACCTGGCTACGTGGGGGATTTTCAATTATTTATTAATAAGATAGGACAAGCATTGGAAATGATAAATGAAATTCAAAAACATCAAAGTAATAAACTATTTAGGTCCTATATGGATATAAATTATTGGCGATCCTGTATAGAGTATATAGAAGCTGTACAATGTTTTGAAACAGCAATTAATTACATGAATAGGTTTGAGCGATATAGTGATTTATTTACGAAAGATCTTGCTAATTATGCAATGATAGAAATAATGGATAAACAGGATTCACTGGTAAGAATCTTTGGAGTTGCTGCTAATAAACAATTGCGAATGAATAATATTGCACAAATGGGAGCCAATAATATTCAAAGTTATCAATTATATTGCAACGAAGCTACTGCTATGTTTAAAGAATGTATGGAGGTATATAATAAATTCCTTAAATTTTTGAAAAACCTTTGATGTTTTTCTATGAAAAAAGAATCTGTTTATCCCATACCTAAAGACTGACTAAAGTCCTATATGGTCTTTTCCGTATCGTGAAATCTAGCAAAAAGGATATGTATAAATCCAAGGAATAGAGATTTGTATAAACCAGATGCTCGGGAAAGAGATTCTTGGGAGACTTGAGAGAAGATATAATTCAGAATAGGATTGGAATCCAGTAGAAGCGTATTAGGGTGATGATTCCTAGAAGTAATTATAATCATTCTTTTAGATTGTAGAATTAGAAAGTTTAGGAATAAAACCAGTTTTTTTACTAGCGCTGCTAACAATAAGTCTATACAATCGGATTTGTTTGATGGGTACAAAGGTGAGGAGAACCACTTAAACGTGAAAGAGAGTTGTCATCTGGTTGAACTAAATCTCTAAATAGCAGTTATGCGAGTTTTATCCTTTATGGGAAATCCAGGAAAATCCACAGGTCGTCCTAAGTTTCCGAATTATTCTGGTTCAACTGACAAACGAATCATTGAAATCTATCAAGTTCCAAAAGTTGATGATAATGGGTATTGGATGATTCCGATGAATGTTGAATTCAGAAAAAAATTCGGTTCCATTAAAATACGTATGCCTAAAAATTTAATAAATAAAAAAATCTCCTACATTGAGATTGTACCCAAGCAAAAAGGTCGGTTCTTTGAGGTGCATTATACATATGAGATGCACGTTTCTCAAATGAAGAAGCAATCCACGACTACTAGTAACGCTTTGAGTTGCGATTTAGGTGTAGATAGATTATTAAGTTGTGCAACAAATCCAGGTGATACATTCTTAATCGATGGAAAAAACTAAAATCCATTAACTAGTACTTCAATAAAATGATAAGTAATCTGCAAAAATGGGATTTCAAAACGTGTTGTAACGAGTAAAATAGCTGAACTTTGGAATAAATGAGAAAGACAAATTAATGGTTACATTTTACAAACTGTAAACCTGTTGTTCAAAAAAGCGAAAGCATTCAACATAGATACTGTTGTCGTAGGTTATAACACTGGTTGGAAACAAGAATCTGATATGGGAAAAAAGAATAATCAAAAATTTGTTCAAATCCCATTTCATAAACTGGGTTCAGCAATTGAGAATAAATGTATAAAAGAAGGCATCCGATTTTTAAAACAAGAAGAAAGTTATACCTCAAAAGCCAGTTTCCTAGATAAAGATATGATTCCAGTTTGGTCTAAGGATGATGGGACTCATTATCGTTTTAGTGGCAAACGAATCACTCGTGGTCTGTATCGAAGTAAATCAGGAAAATGTATCTATGCTGATATTAATGGTGCGTTGAATACATTGTAAAAATCAAGAGTTGTAGAATTGAATGAAAATCTCAAAGTGAAAACTACGATTCTATTAGAGGTGCAAAAAGGTAAGGCTGTTGCTTCGTGCATATCTTAGTGGGTGCGTCAACCATCCATGTGTACTCGGCTTGTTGAGGCTTGTAGCATACGCCGAAGTAATCTGGGTGGTGGCTCTTCCACAAGGAAGAATTGCTCTTTATCAAAAGGGTGGTGCAAGCGGGAAAACGGTAGTTCATTTCCAGTACCAAGCAAAAACTTACTTGGGTTGTTACCGTAAGGTGCCATGAATTCTAGGACGTCAAACTGTCTAGCGATAGACGAAAAGACCTAGAGTTCTAACTCAAGCCCCCCCACTGAAACGTTTCACCTCAGTGATGTTAGTGGACTTTTGAACAGGAGAAAAATATTGATGAATTCATATTTCAAAATAATAGTTGACAGCCTTTTGGGGTGAAAGGTAAAATAGAATATATGATAATGATAATCATTTTCAATCAGTTCAGTACATCTAAAATCTTATGTTATTATTTGAGAATGTATCTCATTTTAATATTGTTATGTTACCCGAAGTCACAGTTATATGGAAAATTGTAAACCGTTCAGCGTAAGCACTATCAGATGGGCAGCGTTAAGATGTACGAATTACGATGGCTTTCTTGTACAAGGGACAGATTTACTCATGCTAGATAAGCCAAAAATATACTTAGATATGGCTCATCAACTTGAATTATTAAATTTACTGAAGAAGTTAAATCAAGAAGAAGAAAGAACGATTGTTATGGTTATTTACGATTTAAATCATGCTTCTCGTTTTTCAGATCATATGATTACATTAAAAGTTGAGAAGTTAATGAAACAAGGAATACCACATGAAGTTATGATAAGTGAAACACTTCGTAACGTATTTGAAGTTAAGGCTTAAATCGTTCCATGTCTAGTGAGCTATCAAACGATTTATTTAAAGTATAATTTAATGATAATTAATAATCAATGGTGAAAAAAGCACAAATGAAATCTCATCTTCTTCGCAATTTAGGAAGAGGGAGATTCTAGTGGGTGTTGAACTTCTTATTTACGAATAGGAAGTTCAACACCCGTTAGAACGGGTGGTTAACAACAATTAATGTGAATATAATAATTAAGCGTTGTTTTCTGATTCTTATAGTTCAATACAACTTATAAGAAAAATACATCTAGAAGGAGTGGGAACATGAAGAATTTTAAAATGGCATTACTAGCAATGGTACTAGCTGTTACTTCTATACTATTTGCAGCTTGTTCTTCTAACAAAGAAGAACAAAAAGCAGATGCGAAGGCCGAAGAGCGCACTGTACAACACGCAAAAGGAGAAATTAAAATCCCTGCAAATCCAAAGAAAATTGCTGATCTTAGTGGTTCAACTGAGGAATTATTAATATTTGGTATGAAACCAATTATTACTGCAAACACAACAAAAGAAAAAATTGATTCACATATTGAGAAAAAATTGAAAGATGTAAAACCAGTTGGCTCCGCTTGGGGCGATAAAATTAATATCGAGGCTGTAGCTGCTGCAAAACCAGATCTAATTCTAGTAAACAATCGTCAAGAAAAGATTTATGATCAATTATCTAAAATTGCACCGACAGTTATGTTAAAAACTCCATTAGACCAATGGCGTCCAAAATTTGAAGAAGTAGGTCAAATCTTCGGTAAAGAAAAAGAAACAAAAGAATGGTTTAAAAAGTACGATGAAAAAGCAAATAAATTACATGACAAAATCGTTGCAAAAACTGGCGATGCTAAATTTATGAAAATGGCCGCATATCCAAATGCATTCCGTGTATACGGTGACTACGGTTACGGTAGCGTAATCTTTAAAGATTTAAAATTACCAGCAATTGAAGGTACTCCTATGGATGAACCATTAGTGCAAGTGCAAAAAGAAGCATTAATCAATTACAATCCAGATTATTTATTCGTATTTACAACTGGTGATGGTTCTCAGCGCTTAAAAGAATTCCAGAAAGAATCAATTTGGAAAAACATGAACGCTGTTAAAAACAACCACGTGTATACAATTAGTAATGCGGATGTAAACAAAGGTTACTTCCCACTAGGTAAAGAAATGATATTAGATGAAGTTGCTAAGTTCGTTTTAGGGAAATAATATAAAAAGAAAAATCACCTTTGCTTCGATAAGGGTGATTTTTCTTTTTATAAGGAAGAATAGGAAGAATAACCATAATTTAGTAGGTATTGTTTATGGAAATTTCATTGGTTTCTTTAATGTAGTGGTTTCTACAAGTTCTTTTTGTTTTTCTAGCTTAACACGAACAAAAAATTTCAAATAAACCCTTACCATAAAAAAGGAATAAATGTTTTCCGATGATTCGTAGCACATTAAAAACTGTAGCAGGTGATACATATGGTAAAAAAGAATAACAGAAATAATAATGAAGTATTGGTTCAAGGTACGGAGAGCGCAATTAATCAAATGAAGTATGAGATTGCCCAAGAATTTGGGGTACAACTTGGTCCAGATATAACATCACGTGCGAATGGTTCAGTTGGTGGTGAAATCACGATAAGTAGTAGCCTATATTCTTTTGTTTGTATTTAATTTTCAAAAAGTTTGGTTAAAATCAAATACAAACAAAAAAGCATCCCCATAGGATGCTTTTTTCTATATAAAAACTATACAATAAACGGTTGGTATTCTTTATACTTTATTAAGATACTAAAGTCATTCCCCAATTGCCTGGCAACATATCAATTTTTATGGCCGTTATGAATTATTAAAAACATCAATGAAGATGATATTTTAACCAGGTTAACGCAAGAGCCATTCACTTGGAGAAGAATAAGACAAAATACAATTTGGCATATTTTATTCCCCTTTTTCGGGGGATGGGCAAAAACACCCTTCAAGACTTTTATGGTTGTTCATTATTCGCTGTTATGCCTCTAGGCCAAGTAGTCGTAAAATAACTATGATGAATAACGCCCCTATTGTAAGAACCGCATTATTGACAGTGTGGATTAATAACACGTGCCAAATGTTTTTAGTCCATAGATATATTATATTTAGAAATAGACCTGCAAACATGAAGGGGATTGTACCTATTACGCTCCTAAAATTATAATAGTGAATTAGCCCGAAAAGAATTGAATTCAAAATGATAATACATGTTTTTTTTTTAAACTACCCTGAAATATTTTACCGAGAAGTGTATAACGAAAAACAGTATCTTCAATTAATCCTGTAACAATAGGACCTAAAGCGATATAAATTAAGAGCATGAACATTTCAGGACTTGCAGTTAAAGGGTCAATTAAAGGTGGTACATCTGTTTTTAAGCTGGTGCTAACTCTTGGAATAAGTGAGCGAACCAAACTAACTATTACTTGTAAAAGAACACCACCAACAATTACTAATAGAACGGAACGTTTCCATGCCAGTTTAAATTTACTCCAATGTCTACGAAGCATCGGAGCATAAACAACCAAAAGGAAAATAAACATAATAATGCGTAAACCGGTATCAATAAATGCTGACAATTGATTTTTTACTGAGAAATATTGAGTGATAAAGCCTACAAGTAATATTAATGGGATTAAAAGTAAAACGATAAAATCTTTCTTTGACCACACATTCTCTGAAAAATCTTCAGCAGCGACTAATTTAGTGAATTTGTTCATTTGAATTTACAACTCCTAATAATATTATAAAAATTTTTATTTAAAGTACATGATGTTAGCTATCACTATCTTCTAATTGACGTTGTTCCAAGCGTTCAATAGTTTCACGACGTTTTGGATCATCAATCTTTATTTTCGCTATACGGATTAGCTGCATATGAATGGTGCAACTGCTGAAGGCTGTTTTTCTCGTTAAATGCTCTAGTATATTTCTTTGTGAGTTTTTGTATAGCATTAACAGAAATTTGCGTATAGGAGCCTTTATTATTTGTTACAAATAGAATATTCTCATTTTTAAGGCACTTGTAACGCGCATTACGTACTTTTAGGTACTCTTGAACAGCATCTAGAGCTGTTTGTGTAGCTAAAATGGCCCTAGATGCTGTTTTATCTCCTTTTCGCACAACTTTAATGTAACGAGTACGAAAATTAATACTAGAAATAGTTAAACTAGCAACTTCAGATACCCGAAGGCTTGTACCTAAAATTAAACTTAGAATAGCGATATCACGCTCTTTATCGCGTTTAAAGAATTTTAACTTACCAGGAGCTTTTTCTTGCAGCATTTGCTTATATTCATTAGATAAAAACGCATAAATTTAATGTTATCAATATTGTGGAAAATAATCTTAGGAATATCTTTT
Source organism: Bacillus sp. AR2-1 (assembly GCF_008368755.1). NCBI lineage: Bacteria > Bacillati > Bacillota > Bacilli > Caryophanales > Bacillaceae > Bacillus > Bacillus sp. AR2-1. The sequence continues at coordinate 71,102 of NZ_QORY01000003.1, read as the reverse complement.
GCTTTCGCTGCAGCATCAATTTTTTCTTTAGGAATTTCCATTTTAGCCATAACATTTCTATAAAAGTAACATTCCTCATTATTACCTTCAGTATTGCTTGTTAGGTATTTAAATAATGACTTTAGAGCCGAAAATGATCTTATAATTGATTTTGTTTTATTATCTTTTCTCTCTAAATATCTTTTAAATTTTTTTACTCGTTTAAGAGGAAGTTTTTCCAACGTTTCAATTGGCACCTCATGTATTATCGTTACAACTTTTCCATTTGCGACAGCAAGACGTGCAGAAGCAGCATTTTTAAATAGAATGCTACGTGTAGTAGGTAATGAGAACATGATTAATAAATCAACAAAACTTTTAGAGATAAAAAATCCTGAAAATAATATTGTTGCTACTTCATATGAAGAGATTGATAGTTTTATTGCAAAATACCATTCAGATAGTCCATTAGCTGGACATGGGAAAGATTTTATTACTGCGCAAAATAAATATGGTGTTAACGCCCTTTATTTAGCAGCACATGCAATTTTAGAATCTGGTTATGGAAAATCAGAAATAGCGTACCGCAAACATAATCTCTTTGGATTACGTGCGTATGATGGAGATCCGTTTAGACATGCGAAATATTTACCAACTTACGGCGACAGTATTGCTTATAACGCAAATTATGTACGAGAAAGATATTTAGAAGAAAGTGGTATGCATTATAACGGACCAACGTTAGCTGGTATGAATGTGAAATATGCATCAGATAAAGGCTGGGTTGGGAAAATTGCTAGTATTATGGGACGTATTAAACCGTTCAAATCAAAAGATTATACATCAGCGAAAAAATTACCAAAGAATCCAGAAACATTAGATGTTGAAGCGTTATCTAATGAAATTCCGTATAAATTGTATGCAGATGGGTCAAAAGCAAACGTTGTATCCTCAGCTGCTTACTACCATGTACCATATTCATTTGATTTACAGATTAAAAGTAAACCAGGTATCGAGAAAAACAAAGTTGCGACATTAACTCCTGGAACAAACATCATTATTTATCGTGAAGATCTAAATGAATGGGTTGAATTCTCTTTTGAAGCTAATGGAGAAAAATACTGGACATTAAAAAATAAAGTAAGTGTGTAACCAAAAAAGGTCTGCTTAACTTTGAGTGGATCTTTTTTGCTTGTAATTAATAATTTGTCTTATTACATTTTGGGAAATTTCCGTATGTATTTGTAAGGGTTTTATTGGGCTTTTGTATGCCGGAAGCCATGTACTAATAGTATCTTCGGCAACTAAAGATAATACTTATTTCCATTCTTTTTTATTCATATAAGAGAAGGACGCAGAAGATTGGAGGAAAAGTGTCTGCCATGCTAAATGTGAAAAAAGTGTGAAAAGAAGTATCTTTATCTTAAATATGTAAGATTGCATATTAAATACAGTTGATAATCACTATCAATGTAACTATACTGATTACAGTTAGCTTGATGTTAACTGTAATTAAAATTACAACATGAATGGAGATGTTATTAAAATGGGTATGAAAAAAATTATTTTAGCTGGTACATTAGGAATTGCAGCACTTGCAGGAACAAATTTACCAGGATTAGAAGCAACAAAAGCGAGTGCAGCTTCTATTGAAACGAATATGTCAACAATTGAAGGTCGTGTAGTTGAGATTGATAACAATGTAATTTCTGTTGAATCAAAACAGTATACAAATTCTGTTCGTGTCTATTTAAATTCTATACCAAATGTAAAAATAGGAGATGAAGTAAAAGTTACTGGCACAATGATGCGTGATTTTGCTGAATATATGCTTGCAAATTCTATTGAAAAAGTTCAAGGTACTGATACATTACACCAGGGAAGCTATATTGAGGATGGTTTTGGATACGAATATGAAATAGGATATGTTACAAAAGCAGGTAAGTTTAAAGCTGGAAAAGCAGAAATTAATTATGTAATTGTTCAATATACTGGAATAAATGACAGTAAACGAGATGTTAGAGTGGAGTTGACACAAGGACAGAAATTTAATGTAGGGGATAAAGTTAAAGTGCATTTGGCAAGGGCTTTAAGAAGCGATGTATTGTCAATGCAAGATGGAATTGAAAAAGTTAATGATTCAATAAATAGTACTAGTACTGGGTCTTTAGAAAAAAAAGGTACAACATTGAAACCAGGAATGTATGAAAAAGAAGATGGTCAGCCTAATTTTGTAATTGGAGAAATCACAAAAATAGATAAAGATTATACAGATTATGTATCTGTCACATACCCTTCTAAAAATGGGAAAAATGATCTTGTTTATGTGGAGTTAACACAGGGTCAACAATTTAATATAGGTGATATGGTTCGAGTAGAGTTTCATGATGGGTCTAATTTCCATGGACCTGATAAAACAACGTATGACCATATTCAAAAATTTAACGATAAAATAAAACAGAATACAAATAAAGAGCAATGGGTTTGGTCTTGATTTTAATAAAATAAAATTATCCATCTATAATGTATATACCAATTCAAAAAGCCTTGTAATATATTACAAGGCTTTTTGAATTGGTTACTTTAAAACATTATCTTTTATTTCATTTTTATTAGCTGTTTGCAAAAATGTCATATTTATTTCGTTGACACTCGTGTATACAAGTAACTATAATTGTTACATCTATTGGATATATGTTACATTTTTATAATTTCTCAGAGAGACATGTTTATATAATGATGGTTCTGTGTATATTCTTATGACTGGAAATTCTGTTCATACACTTAATTTCGTAAAATTTGTTTATAAAGATATAAATAACTGATTTACTAATAATTTTTAATGCATCAAATCAGTATGAACCTTCTGTAATCTTTTAATTTTGGAATTATAATGTTAGCATTGTCCAATTCATTTGTAAGCAGGCTAGAGTACTAGACGTATTTGTGTCATTTTATGAGAAAAAGGATGCAAAGAATTATGGTAATTTATCATTTTCCGACAGAAGATTCTTCACTTCTCAAAAATGTGAAGGGGTGACACACCAATTTTAGGTGGGGGATGAATGTCGGTAGGTGTAAGCCTACTTTTTAAAGAAAGGATAAGAAAAATGAAAATGAAAAATGTAGTAATAACAGGTGCAGTATTTGTAACAGCTCTGCTTTCAACAGGAGGAGTAAAAGCAGAAGAAGTAACTTATAAAGATATACCAAAGGGACATTGGGCAGAGGAAGGGATTCAGTATTTATCGAGCCAGGGTATCTTTAAAGGATACGGAAATGGTCTATTTGGCTTTGGAGATAAGATTACTAGGGGACAAGTAGCTTCTCTAGTAAAACGTTATTTAAAATTAGAGAACAATGTTTATGTAGGAAGTAAGTTCTTAGATACGAAAGGACACCTTTTTGAAAAGGATATTGAAATTGTGGCACAAGCAGGGATCATGTGTGGGGATGGTTCGGGTAATTTTCTTCCAGATGGTATTTTAACTCGATATGAGATGGCAGTAGTATTGCAGCATACTTTGAAATTAGAAATAGATGGTGTGAATGGTAATACACATGGATTTAAAGATATCCAAGAAGGTCATTGGGCAGTACCATATGTAAAAGCAATTGCGGATGCAGGGATATCTAAAGGTGACGGAGCAGGGAATTTTATGGGTGGACAAAATGTAACACGTGAACAATATGCTCAGTTTTTATTTAATTCAATGAAATTGAATAAGAAAGAGACGAGTAGAACTGAAGAAGGAAAAGGCAAGGTAGAAAAACGGGAAGAGTTGAAAGCTTCAGAGGTAGTAGCCTCTGTTGAAAATGCAAGTAAAGAAGAAGGAAAAGATAAGACAGAAAAACAGGAAGAGAAGAAACTGCCAGAGGTAGTAGTAGCCCCTGTTGAAAATCTAAGTAAGGTAGAAAAGGACAGATATAAGGAAGTTAAGCAAACAAATATAAAAGAGATTTTTAGTTTGAAAGAGCCAAGCTGGATATTTAAGGCAGGAATAAGTAAAGGGAAATACCATGATCGACAAGAATTAGGTTTTATTTTACAAGAAAACACGCTTCTAAAAGTAAGACAGACAAATCCCCAATTTAAGAAAAAGTTAACATTACGTTTGTTATCTAATGATTCAAATGAGGAGAAATCGATTCAAGTAGGGAATGAATGGGTAACGGTTCAAGTAAATGTACCCTTAGTTCCGTTTGTAGATACTCCTTACGAAGAAGATGGTGCAAAATTGGAGTATCTAGTGGAGAGTGAAAAATCTCAGAAACCTCTTCCTATTTATCAGGAAAAAGAAAGTGCTTTTCAGTTTTTTGAAACATGGGATCAATCTGATGGAGAATACGCATTAATTCAAGGAAAAAGTTTTCAATTATTTGTACCTAAACAAGACAAAGAATCATTAAGAAATTTAAAGGACTTTCAATCTTTAAATGAATTAATCAACTATTATGAAGAGATTTTTGCTATGTATGATTCGATTATTGGTTTGGATGGCTCAACACCGGAAAATGAAAAAAGCCATAATCGCTACTTTTTAAAGGCAGATTTACATGGTGCTGGTGGTGCCTACTATGGATCCAATTGGACAGCGAATAGTTCAGATAATACAAAGATGTGGTTAGACAAAATGAGTTGGGGAACGTTACATGAGATTGCGCATGGCTACCAAGCTGGTTTTGATAATCAAGGAATATATACAGGAGAAGTCTCCAATAATTTGTTTGGTGTCCAATATCAATACAGTAAATACGGCAAGAAAGCAGATCAAGTTGGTTGGTTGTTTAATTTTGGAAAAAAACAAGCCGTTGAGAAAAATTTATATAATGCTGTAATGAAGGAAAATAAAGAATATGATGAATTAGATTTAAGACAAAAGCTCATTCTTCTGTCTATGGCAAAACAAAAGGCCGGAAATGAAGCTTTTACAAAAATGTATCAAGGTTATCGGAAATTAGCTAGCCAAGCTGGTTTCAATAATAGGGACTATCCTTTACCAGATTTAATGAACCAGTATTACAGTGAGCATAGTCAGTTTGATTTTACACCTGTTTTCGAAAGATGGGGGCTAAACCTTAATTATAATCAAACAGAGATGAACCGAGCAAATGGCTATCAGGCAATTAGCTCATTAGCTGATATAGTACCTGAATCGCAATTAGTTGAAGCAAGAGCGATAGTAGATCCAGAAATCTTAATCAATTCTAATTTTGAAATGGTTACAAATCAGCAAATAGCTCCACTAGGGTTAAAAGGAAACTTAAACATCCATTTGAATACTGATCATATAGAAAGCTTTAAAGGGAAAAAAATTCAGTTAAAAGAAGGAAATAAGGTAATTCAAGAGCAAAAGATTGAAACAGAAAATATTAAATTCCAATATATCCCAAACGGTATTTATACCGTTGATATTCCAGATGGGAAGGATGGAAAGTATCATTTCAAACAACATTACGCTTACGTAAAGGAAAAGAATAACGCTTTATCGATTGATATTAACAAAATTGAAGTGAGTAATCTAATTAACCAGAACATTTATTTTTTAGGGTTAGCAGATAATCAATTTGCTGAATTAAATACAGATTTGAATCAGCAACAAGCTACTTTTACAATTACTACTAAAACTCCTCACAGCTACTATGCAGGAGAAAAATACGCATCGATTGAAGTATTTAATGATAAAGGAGAAAAAATTTACACACAAGAAATGCAAGGAACAAATGTAATGATTGGGAAAGACGTTATCCCTTTAAAAGAAGGTTATCAAATCAAGATTTATCATGATGAAACAAAAAAAAGATTAACTAGTGAAAGCGAGCTCATTAATTCTTCGATTAAAACAAACAGTTTCATTATGACAAAATGGGGATTGAAAAATGATTCTCTTCAAAACAAACCAGAAGAAGACCTTATGAAACGGATTGATAATGCAGCAACAGTGATTCTAAACAATCCTAGTTTAAAAGATAGTCCTGTGCAACAATTAGAAACGAAAAAACATTTATGGTCGGCAATAAATGGTTTGCCAGACCCATATAAAGTAAGCTATATGAATAAATATCAAGACATCCTTCATTGAACTATTCCCAATCCAAACGATCTTGCAGGTCGTTTGAATTGGGAGATTCCTATGAATACTGATGTATCCACCAGTTATCTTAGTAGGATTTGTTCATAGTTCATACGGTGAGAATTGAAATGTCTTGTACGTTGTCTCACTACGCTTCCTACTTTAGCTTGGTTTTCACAACTTCGGCAAATATGAGACGATAGAAAGTTGAAAATTTTAGGATTGCAATGAAATTTCTAAAACCAACCTCATATCTTCAGTTTACAAAGATTAATCTGTACAAATATGTGGTAGCAAACATTTTGGCTTATACCAATCGACAGAAGTCTCTCACTTATTTGCTGGTGTTATCACAACTTCATACAAATTGAGGAGGGCGTCTTCTTGGCTAAAATGATGAAGGACATAGCCTCACTGGAAGTGAGGAAAGATATACTAAGAAAAGGGTTGGTACAAATTTAAATAAAGAGACATGGTAAAGTCCATGTCTCTTTTCGTCTTTCATTCTCAAGTTAATATAGCTATTTCAATCTACTGCTGAGTATTGTACCAAGACAAAAATTCAAAGATAATTAATCAGTAATAACGTAGTATTTTTGCCAATCGGATATATATGAACGACAGAATACAAGGTTTTCTATAGGCTTAGGATTTTATGTCCTTGTAAAAAAAATGTGTGGATGAAAATTAGCGCCGATAACGATAATGAATTTTATTATCGTTTATATGTAGGTGATTTGTTAATAAAAAACGCACTAAATATATAAGGTTCTGGTGCAAACACTCCAAAACGTTTGTAAGTAACCTCCTAAACTTGGACATACTAGTACTCTAAAAAAGGATGTAATTGGTATGGAAAAGCAAAATCTATTCAAGTGGAAACATTATCAACCGGATATTATTTTATTAACCGTGAAATCGTACCTACGGTATAACCTCAGTTTTCGTGATTTAGTCGAAATGATGGAAGAACGCGGGCTATCCCTTTCTCATACAACTATCATGCGATGGGTTCATCAATTTGGTCCCGAATTAAATAAGCGAGTACGACGTCATCTTAAGTCAACCAATGATTCTTGGCGAGTCGATGAGACGTATGTGAAAGTCAAAGGTCAATGGATGTACCTATATCGTGCTGTTGATTCAAAAGGAAATACAATTGATTTTCATTTAAGCAAAACAAGAGATCATAGGGCTGCAAAGCGTTTTTTCAAGAAAGCTTTGCAGTCTTTTCATGTTTCAAAGCCCCGTGTGATTACAGTGGACAAAAACCCGGCCTATCCTATAGCGATTGAAGAGTTGAAGACAGAGAAAAAGATGCCTGTAGGCATCCAGATAAGGCAGGTAAAATACCTTAATAACATTGTAGAGCAAGATCATCGTTTTATTAAAAAGAGAGTTCGTTCAATGTTAGGATTGAAATCTTTTCGTAAAGCTAAATCTATTCTTTCAGGAATAGAAGCGATGCATATCATTAAAAAAGGACAACTTATTTTACGAGACAAGTCTGTCCAAAATGAAGTGAAGTTTATTCATCAACTATTGGGAATGGTTGCATAAGAATACATTCCATTAGGAATCTATATACCTCTTTCAAATAAATGCAATCTTTGCACCAGAACCCGTTCTTCTAATGTTGTTTTTCTTCTATTTTTCATAGAGTTTGTCATTCCTTTACCAGTATCATTTAATTCTCTATGACTATTATACTTTTTAATCCATTTTCCCAAAACCTCCGTACTGGATATATTGTATTTTTGGATAACGCTTCCAAGAAAGAGCTTCTTCTAGGCCGTCTTCACCATGCACTTCATATCTTCTCTTCCAATCTCTAATCGTCCCAATATCAACCGAGAATTTAGCAGTAATGTCAGCTACTGACTGATGACCATCTTTATAAAGTGCTAAAATTGCCAGTTTTACAGCTTTAGAATATTTCATTCGAGTCATAAAAAAATAATCCCCTTTAGGTAGACATATTTTATTTTTTATCTGTCTACCTAAAGGGGAGCATATCATCCATCCATCATACCAGATGGACTCTTTTTTTACTGTCTGCCTATAGAGGATAATACCAAAAGGCTATCTCTTTTAAAGTGATTTCTTACTTTGCTAATTTACCAGAGGCGATTGATTGAAGAAGGAATTATAAAAATGCTGACTTCTATAATATATCATTTAACTCAGTGTCCGAATAAAGCGAGATGAAGACTACTGCCTTGCTATCTCCAATGTTTTTTACGAAGTGTGGGACACTGGCATTCCAGCTAAAAGACTCACCTTCTTTTACAATAAAGGAATCCTCCCCTTGTTCAATCAGGATTTTCCCTTCCAATACTAAATGACATTCTTCTCCCTCATGTAAATGCGGTTCGCCGATGGAATATCCTGGAGGAAATTCGGCTATTATGGTTTTTAATCCCCCCTTTGAGGCCAAATGCTCGATTTTTAGTTGGTTAAAAGAAGAATGTGCTCTTGCATCTCTTCGAACAATACGCATGTTCTGTTTCTTTTTCATTAGTAAGTAGGATAAAGGGACCCCTAGAAACGCTGCAATTGTACTTAGTGTACCAATAGAGGGTGAAGTGTTGTTGTTTTCAACGTTGCTTATGAATCCTTTTGAAAGACCTGTCCCCTCATACATTTGAGTGATGGTGATTTTCTTTTTGTTTCTTATCGCTCGAATTTTTGAACCGATATCCAGTTTAATCCCTCCTAGTGTTTTTTTAGAAACGTATGTATATATTAGCAAAAAAAACATTGACATTCTACAGTTCTTGTTGTTATCTTAGGGGTAATAAATATTCATATAAAGAATCGTCATGGAAAGTTCTTATTTTTTTGCCTTTATGTTTTGTTATATGAATATTTTTTATTTATAGGTAAACTTAATTGTGATTAGTTTATCTATAAAGAAAACTATTAAGAAGGGATGATTGGTTTTGAATTCACCTATGATTTATGAGCTTCGCAAACCATCTCAGATTGAACCAAATAAAAACTATCCTGCCATTTTTGTCATGCATGGAATGGGCAGCAATGAACAAAATATGCTTTCGTTAGTCGATGGGTTAGAAGATACGTTTTACATTTTTAGTGTTCGCGGTCATTTATCTCAACCGCCAGGCTTCGCCTATTTTACAATTCAAGGCTTTGGAAGACCACACAGGGAAGTATTTAATGAAGGAATCAGCCAGATCACTAACTTTATTGAATATGCAACCGAACAATATCCAATAGATCACGACCATTTATATTTACTTGGATTTAGCCAGGGAGCCATTGTATCTATGACACTTGGTCTAACATTGGGAAATCGAATTAAAGGTATTGTAGCACTCAGTGGATATATTCCCGCATTCGTCAAGGAAGAATACCCAATAAAATCTGTTGATAAGCTTTCTTTGTTTATTTCTCACGGCGAATTTGACAACGTTCTGCCTTATGAATGGGGATTAAAGAGTAATGAGTTTTTTCAAGGTCTAGGTGCACAAGTATCCTTTCAGGCCTATACAGAAGGACATACTGTTTCATTAGAGAACCAACAAGATTTTAAGAAGTGGCTCATTGATGATTTAGGAAAATAATAAAAAACAGCATCAAAGTTCAAACTAAATAAAAAAAGGAGCAATATTTATGACACAAACAAAGTTTGATTCAAAAGTTCTTTCTGTCCTGGAAGATAAAATTCAATTAATTAAAACGGATAAAGGGGCCATTTATTTGGTTGGGCCTATTCGACTTCCCGTTAACTTGTACGGGGAGACGGTCGTTTTCCAATGGTATTGTTGGTTGAATTGTGATGAAGTGACAGTAAACAATGAGCGAATTATCGAGAAATTATCTGCTGCTAATTTGGCTGAATTGCAGCAATCAAGCGTTTTAGTATATGGTGATTTTTCATACGGTGATGATGCCATTATCAGGATGCATTCTATCTGTCATACAGGCGATATATTTGGGAGTAAGCGATGTGATTGTGGTTATCAATTGAAACAATCCATGAAAATGATTGTGGAGCATGGAACCGGTGCGTTGTTTTATTTAGCCAATCATGAAGGAAGAGGAATCGGATTATTTAGTAAGGCTATGGCTTATATCCTTCAGGAAAATGGTTATGATACGGTTGATGCCAATGAAAGTCTAGGTTTTGTTGATGATTCTAGAAACTATGGTGATGCGATTCAAGTACTGAAAGCACTAAGATCTAAACCGGTTGCCCTCATGACCAATAATCCCAAGAAGCTAGAAGCATTGAAAAATGCTGGATTGAAGGTGTCAGGCAGACAGCCGTTATGGGGGGATATTTCAGAATTCAACGAGAACTATCTTCAGACAAAAATAAAGCGTTCCGGTCACATAGAGGAAGAGGGGACTTGTCCGAATGACTAATGATGAATTTTATATGGATTTAGCTTTACAAAATGCACGAGCTATGAAAGGACAAACAGACCCCAATCCATTAGTAGGCTCTGTGATTGTCAATGATAACCGTATAGTGGGAATTGGAACCCATTTGAAAGCAGGAGAACCACATGCTGAAATTCATGCTATTCGGATGGCTGGTGATCATGCGGAAGGTGGAACCATCTACGTTACTCTGGAACCCTGCTCTCATCACGGAAGAACAGGGCCTTGTGCAGTAGCTATTGTACAAGCTGGTATTAAAAAGGTAGTTATTGCTACACTTGATCCCAACCCCGTTGTGTCTGGTAATGGTGTTAAAATACTTCAAGACGCTGGGATAGAAGTCGTAATCGGGGTCGGCATGGAAAAATCCCAACAGATGAATGAAGTATTTAATAAATTTATTGTTGAAAAAAAGCCGTTTGTGACATTAAAATCCGGGATAACCTTAGATGGTAAAATTGCCACACATTCTTCTGATAGCAAATGGATTACTTCTGAACAAGCGAGAGAGGATGTCCATCAACTTAGGAATGAACATATGGCTATACTAGTCGGTGTTAATACAGTGATTAAAGATAATCCAGAATTGACAACCCGAATTTCTAATGGACGTAACCCTATTCGAGTGGTGATGGATTCTACGTTAAAAATACCTTTAGATTCAAAGATAGTTACAGATAAACAAGCTGAAACATGGATTTTCACCAGTGTGAACTATGACCCAGAAAAGAAAACAGCACTAGAATCTTTAGGAATCAAAATTTTTCATACGAATGGAATGAACCAAGTAGATCCAAATGAAGTTGTAACCATACTAGGTGAGAACCTTGTCTCTTCTTTATTAATTGAAGGAGGAGGAGGCATCAGTGCTTCATTTTTTGAAAATCAATTGATTGATAAAGTCGTCCTCTATATTGCTCCCAAATTAATTGGCGGGCAGCAAGCTCCGACTTTCTTGGAAGGAACAGGGATTAAGAAAATGAGAGAAGCAGTAGAGTTAACGGATATGACCGTTGAATGTATGGGTAAAGATTTTAAGTTTGTCGGTTACCCAGTCTATTAAAAAAAGTAGACGCCTGTAATAGCTTTAGGCTTACTTGGAAAAGCGGAAAATAAGGAGTTTTCAGATGAGATTCGGGTTTGATATTGATGATACGTTAATTAATTTAAGAGAACATGCTTTTACCATTTATAATAAGAATTTAAATCAAAAAGTCTCTATTAACGCTTTCCTAGAATTAAATAGGGTAGAGATACATGAATTGTTTGGATTAACCGATCAACAAGGAAAAGAAATGTGGAATCGTTCACTAGAAGAAATATATTATACATCCTGTCCAGCTTACCCCGATGCACGTGAAATGCTTCAAAAGCTAGAGACCCAAGGACATGAAATATATTATATTACAGCGAGACCAAAGGCACATGGGGAACGAACGAAAAGCTGGCTAAAAGAACAGGGATTCCCCGTGCGGGGTGACAGGTTTTTCTATGGCATGTTAGATCACGAAAAGGTGAAGATTATAAAAAAGCTGAACCTTGACTATTATTTTGACGACAAACCTGATGTTCTAAATACACTTCGAAACGAATCTGTTAAGGTGTATGTGAAGGAGCAATCTTATAACCGGCATGTGGATTTACCCCGAATTGTAAACTGGACGGAGTTGGAGCGAATCGTGAATAATGGAGCAGTGATAGATTAGTGTTTCTGTCTGCTTTAAAAACTAATCATGTTATCTAAAAAATGCACAAACACCCCCCTTTGAGTACCAAGGGGGGTGTTTGTGGGATTTCTTACAAAAATAGTTATATAAGCTGAAATAGGGACTCGATGATTTGTTTTTCTCTTTGACTGGTCTAATCGTTTTCTTAGTTCCACATCAAAATTACAATGAATGCAAATACTTCATTGTAATAATCGAATAGATTCCTTAAAAAAGAAATTGAAATCCTCCTTATTACTTGCTGTATCCTTTTGTCTTGCCTCTGAACGTTGAATAGATAATCAAAGATTATACGATAGTGAACTACTCGCCACTTACGCTAATGCTTAGAGATGGGAACTTCTCATTTTTGGACGAAAATAATCTTTCATCTCTCTAGGCGCTACTTCCCATAGCCCCTACAGTAGATGACTAAAAAATGGTGATTCTTTCAATACCTTGACTTTTTTGATTGGAAGATTACAACTCAGGTCCTTCTTCACCGAATGGACAATATGCAAGTAACGGAATAAGCTATACGGTCATATTCGACTTTATGAGGGAACAATATAACAGATTAACAAATAACGATGAAAACTACATACCTGAAGTACATGATCCTCAGGTTGCTGAAATAGCTGCTAAACGTTTTGGGATTACAGCTAAAGAGGCTGGATATATTTATGAGAAAGTACAGATGGATGCTTTTAATTAAAATATAGATTTTTTTCACTTTTACGATACATTTATGAAACATTTATATGTTACGTTATATAAGTCCTTTTTTTGAATCATTTTCATTCTTTCAAAAAGTCCTAGTCCCCCTAGGACTTTTTGCGTTTAAATAAAAAGGTAACGTATTTCTCAATGCACAATATTACTTAACATGGTAAAATAATATTTGGATGGGAGTCCAATACATATTATTAAAATTAAAGTGGTTCAAGTCGGAGGGAGGCACCTTAGGGTGTCTTTTCTTTATGTAATTTATAATGTTTTATATCGATAAAGAGATTTATATTAGAAATGATGATGTATTTTTATTTTAGAAAGAATCATTCTACGCAGTTGTGCATAAAAAGTTCTCTATTAATTAATAGAATTGCTATTAAAAATCATGATAAAGATACACGTATATATAACTAAAGCACTTCCATTATAAAAAGTATCAATTTTCTTGTCTTTCTACAGTACAACAGTAAAAGGGGATGCTGAAAGTCTATCTCTTTATAGTAGAATCTTATTGGATTGTTAAGTTTATAATTAATAGATAGTTTTAGAGTTAATTAGCTTATTTTCAGGTGGATTACTAGCCACTTAGCAAAGCTTGAAGTGGGAATTTTACAATTAAAGGAATCGATTATGAAATAAAACATTTTAAGTATATATTAAAATAAATATATGTAATATTGCATGAGAAAATCGGTTGTTATTTTTATAAATTGTAACTATACTGATTACAGGTTGACCGTATCCAATCCAACAAATTACATCATTATGAATGAAGATGTTACATTAGGAACCTTCACATCATTTAAAACAGTTGCAGTAGAATTACCATTTGCTTTAGGCTCTCTTAGTTTTTTCGCCAATAGGGCCTAATTAGACATCTATTCAATATGATGTAACATCATATTTACTTATATGCACAGTGTCAATGATTACCCTTTACAAATATGTATAAAATTTGTACAAAAAATTTGTGTGAATTACTTTTTTTAAATAAAACTTAATATCATGTTGACGTATTAATATTGGCTTAATTATAATAAATTATAGTTAATTTTCCGTATATTTAAATTTAATAATTTATCCGAAAACTTTTAATTGTATATTTTTTTTGACATATCTGTAGATTTTTCGCCATAAAACAACACAAATAAAAGACGAATTAGGAGAAGGAATTATGTATACAAAACTATTAAAATCAATTACATCATTATCACTTATAGGTGGTGCCATATTATATACAAATGGCAATGATGTGAAAGCTGCTGAGACAGTGCAAAATAAAAAGCCTGCAGTTATGGTACAAGATACAGGGGATGCGGCATTATTAACAGCGTTTAAAGAGGAAGTACAAAAGCGTATTAATGCGTATGAAACAAATATTATACTTCCATATAAAACGGAAAATAGTAATAGAAAAGAAGTGATGGATACACTAATTAACGCATATGAAGAAGTGGCAAGTAAAAATGAGTATACAAATTATAATAGATCGAATGTTTCATATAAACAATCAGGATTACCTGGAAATTATACATTTACGATAAAGATTACATATCGTGAAACGAAAGAACAAACGGAATATGTAATGAAACAAGCGAAAGCAATCGTTTCTTCTATTACTCAAGTTGGAATGGATGATCACGAAAAAGTGAAGGCAATTCATGATTATGTTGTAAAACATGTTTCTTATGATACGTCTTATACAGCTTACACAGCATATGAAGCACTCGTAAATCGTTCTGCGGTTTGCCAAGGTTACGCACTATTAACCCATCAATTATTAAACGAAGCTGGTATTGAAAATCATTTCGTAACAGGAACTGGTGACGGACAACCTCATGCTTGGAATTTAGTGAAAATCGAAAACAAATGGTATCACTTAGATACAACATTCGATGATCCGGTTCCTGACAAACAAGGTCGCGTAACGTATTCATACTTCAACTTATCGGATGAGCAAATTGAAAGAAATCACGTGTGGAACAAAAGTGATTATCCGCAAGCCACAACAAATTATTATGATACACTGACGAGTAAAATCGCAGGTGGCAACTCTAAAACAGCTGCATATCAACAGATTTTAAAAGATACAAAGTTAAATTATTTAGGAAATGAATATATCGCAAATAACTATAACGAATTAAAAAATAAAATGCAGCAACGTTATAGTGAAAGACCAGAAAAAATTGAAATTCTTTATAAGCAATCAATAAATGGTGCATTGCAAGATGTGAGAAAAGCAATTGGAGAAATCGGTTATCCGCAAGGGTCAAATCGGATTTCTTATAAAGCAGAGCCTTACAATGCGAAAGAAGGATATTCTTTGGTGACAATTACGTTTATATATTGAGAATGAGAACAGGTGGTTTTATTTTCCATTAATTTGTTTTCATACCTGCAGATTCTAATAAAATTTCAAAAATTTCATTAGAAAATTTATTACCCAAATGTGCTTGTTACGTATCTAGTCATACTTAATCAACTAGCTTATGTATAAATTCATACTTTTTCAAAAATAACCATTGACAATAAAAAAGATGTACGTATAATAAAATTTAATTCATTAAAAATTTTTATATTCAAATATAAACATAGTGATTGGGAGTAGTAGAAGCTCATTATTTGGTCCAGAGAGCTACGGGTTGGTGTGACGTAGTCCAATAATACTTTGAACTCGCCCAGGAGTGGTAATTCAGAAAGAGTGCAGAGGTATTCTCTAAGTATTAACGACTAACCTTCGTTATCAGGTTTTAAGCAGGGTTCTATTTTAAGAACCAATAAGAGTGGTACCGCGGTTGGCTAAAGCTTATCGTCTCTTCTCTCATTTAATAATGAGGTAGAGATCGATAAGCTTTTTATTTTATAAAAAATGGAGGAAAAGATTATGGAAAAAGAAAGCCAGAGTTTACAACGTAAAATGAATTCACGTCACATCACGATGATGGCGTTAGGAGGAGCAATTGGAGCTGGCCTCTTTAAAGCAAGTAGCTCAGCTATTGATATGGCTGGCCCCTCAGTTATCATTGCATATTTAATTGGCGGAATAATTTTATTATTTATCATGCAAGGTCTTGCTGAAATGGCAGTTCGAAATAGTAAGGCACGAACATTTCGTGATTTAGTTCAATCGGTATTAGGAAAGTATCCAGCATATTTTCTAGACTGGATTTATTGGAAAATGTGGGTATTAAATATTGCTGCTGAAGCAGTTGTATCTGCTATTTTCATTCAGTACTGGCTTCCTGATTATCCAATTTGGATGCTTGCTTTAGGTGTATCTGTTATTATCACATTCATTAATTTGCTTTCAGTTAGCGTATTTGCTGAAACAGAATACTGGCTGGCTTTAATAAAAATCACAGTAATTGTAATTTTTATCTTGGCTGGACTTCTATTATTATTCGTATCATTTGGTAATCATACTGCGACAGGGTTTTCAAATTTAAGCAGTCACGGTGGCTTCTTTCCAAATGGTACAGCAGGTTTGATTACATCTATGTTGGTCGTTATCTACTCTTACGGGGGAACTGAAATTATTGGGGTAACCTTAGCTGAAACGAAAGACCCCGAAAAAGTGGTTCCGAAAGCTGTACGCAGTACATTGACACGTATCATTGCCTTTTATATATTCCCATTCTTTATCATTGTGAGTTTGATTCCTTGGAATAAAGTGAATGGTGTTTCTGAAAGTCCCTTTGTTATGGTATTTAAGATGATTGGAATTCCTGGAGCAGATCATCTTATGAATGCAGTTATCTTGTTAGCGGTTATTTCCTCTATGAATTCAGGACTTTACGGTTCATCCCGTATTTTGTACACACAAGCAGTAGATGGCAGGGTACCGAAGGTGTTTTCGAAACTTTCCGTCAAAGGGGTTCCGGTATATGCAATTTTAATGTGTACATCATCACTTTATTTTGGTGTCCTAATTTCTTTATTTGCTGGAAGCAAAACATTTAATTATTTAATGGGATCTTTAGGATATACAGTATTGTTTATTTGGATGATTATTGCAATTGCCCACTTAAAGTCACGAAAGGCTCAGCCAGAGGCATCTAGTAGCTACTATGTGAAATGGTTCCCTTACACAACGTGGTTTGCCATCATTGCACTAAGCGCTATTTTATTGGGTGTTATCTGTACAACCCCTATCATTATTACAATCATCACACTAGGCATCTATTTGTTTATTACAGCGACTTATATTTTTAAAGGACGCTTTTATTAGGCTTCAGTATCCGGATATGCTAAATAAAAACAGAACCCTATGAAATTTTATAGGGTTCTGTTCGTTGACAAAATAATCATCATCAAATTATGATGTTATTTACGTTTCTTAATGCCTTTAGGAAAATTATTTTCAATGATTTCAGCTACTCTATAATTTTTTGTTTTGGGGAAGAAGGTATTTTTTTAGTTGACAGCGATGGGATAGCATCAGTCCATCATACCAGATGGACTCTTTTTTTACTGTCTACCTATAGAGGATAATACCATATCCGGCCCATATTGATGGACCAATCGCATAATTGTTGTATGCGCTAAGAATATCCCTCTTTCCTCCATCATTTCTACCAAATCACGAAAATTGAGATTGCACCGTAGGTACAAACGTGCAGTTAACAAAATAATATCTGACTGATAATGTTTCCACTTAAATATATTCTCCTTTTCCATACCAATCACACACCTTTTGTAGAGTAGTACTATCAGTATGTCCAAGCTTGATAGGCCATTTTCATATACTTCAAAGTTTTTGCACCAGAACCGAAAATTGTTATTTATTGCATGTTCAGCTAGTCTTTCTGATCCATAACATTGCGTTTTGCAACACGCTCAATTATATATAAACTAATTTTTTTGTAAGAATAAAACCAAAAGTACAATCCAATTTATAAAAAAATATTGACTAATTAAATGGTTGTAACTAAAATAATTACATCTTGTTTTGTATAAGGGGACGAATATATATATGAAATATTTTAATATAACCATATTTATTGGACTATTTATTTTGTTAGTAATCAAATGTAATATAATAGGTGGATTGGATATTTTTAGGGATAATGAGGTAGGGGGCGGCTCAACAATAAAAACGAAATTAAAGATAGAAGAAAAAATGGTAGAAATTGATGGCCAAAGTATTTACTTTAAGCAAATTGGAAAGGAAAATCCACCCCTGCTTATGTTTCATGGATTTGGAAACTCTTCGGATGGTTTTTCTGATATCTATTCAGACTTAGCAAAGAGACATACTATTATATCAGTTGATATATTAGGATTTGGACGTTCCTCAAAGCCCATTAATTATTCATACACATTTCCAAATCAGGCAAATATGTATTATAAATTAATGAAAAAGTTAGAGTATAATACATTTGCAATACTGGGTCATTCCATGGGAGGAGAACTAGCCTTAAATTTAACATATTTATATCCTAATGCAATTACGCATCTTATTTTGGTTGATGCACCAGGGATAGAGTCTTTGCAAAAAGAAACGTTTTCACCTAAACCAAGTCTAAAAAATACTTTAAATACAGTGTCTGATATTCGAGAATATCAAGAAAATGATGTGAAATATAACAGGAATAATACAAGTCATTATAAAGAACTGCGAAAAATGATAGAAAACCCTATATCTATGGATCCGAAAGAAATACAAGCTCCAACCTTAATAGTTTGGGGGAGAAAAGATAAGAGTGTTCCCTTGGCGGATGGTGAAAAATACCAAAAATTAATAAAAAATAGTAGATTAAAAATTATTGAGGATGGATACCATGCACCATTTCGTCAAGAGCCAAAGGAGTTTGTTGAGTACATTAATGAATATTTTGAGGGAAATCCCCTATTAAAGGAATAGGTAATAATTCATATTAGTGTCAATATCAAAAAGAATTCATTCATCAATTATTTAGATTAACAGCGTAAAGAACGATTCCAGTAGGAATCCTCATTATTCTTTGAAAGGTATCCTTTATTTGCACCATAACGCTGTAGGGTATTTTCTCTTTTTGCGCATTATATCCATTATGTGTTCATTGATTTTTTATGTACATTTGATACAATTTACTTAAAGTATTGCACTGAAACATTCTGTATATAATAAAAGGAGAGCTGCTGGATAAATCCCTTCTGGTAACCGTTTCCATAAGGCGGGTAGTTACTAAATAAAGTTATTTTCTTTTTACAAGGGTCTTAATGACCAATTACATGCAGTGTATGTTATTCAATTTATAATATTAAATTATTTTAGTATCTGTTATCTCCTGTTGTGAATTCCTAATTTATATTTAGGAATTCTTTTTTTGTTCATAAAGGTACGCTTAGGGAGGGGAAATTTCCTCCCTATATTTTTTTAAAAAAATAAAACTATTGATTTTTTAAAAAATAGCCCATATAATAAAAAACAATAAGTTTCGACAGGATATCTTATAAAAGTAATGATGAGGACACGAGTTGTTTTTTACGATTCTCAGAGAGGGAAGCCTTAGGCTGTGAGCTTCCTAATACGAAAAGACAAGCTTACCACCTCTAAACTTCAAGAGTGAACTGCATGTATGATGCATTGTAATTCTTGGCGGATAAAACCGTTATCAATTTACACGAGCTATAAAATGAGCTTATTTTGTTATAAATTCATTTTATTAGAATAAGGGTGGAACCACGATTTCAACACTCGTCCCTTTGTTAGGGACGGGTGTTTTTTTGCGTTCTTTTACGGGGAAGTATGCTTGAAAGAGGATAGATGACGGATTTTAATTCAGAATATTCTGTCTAATATAAATTTGGAGGTTAGTAGAAATGAAATCATCTTTAAAGTTTTCTGAAATGTTTGCAGTAAGTTTAATGTTATTTGCACTGTTTTTTGGTGCAGGTAATATGATTTTCCCACCAGCGTTAGGACAAGGTGCTGGAACGGATGTATGGATTGCATTGTTTGGCTTTATCGTATCAGGAGTTGGAATCTCTTTATTAGGGGTAATTGTTATAGCTTTAAAGGGAGATATTAATGAGCTAGCGGGACGTGTACATCCTATATTCGCACTTGTTTTTATCACTGCAATTTATTTATGTTTAGGCATATTCGTAAGTGTTCCACGTACAGGAACAGTAGCTTATGAAATGAGTGTTGCACCGTTTTTACCAAGTGAAATAGCAGGTCAATCCTATCCACTTGTTATCTTTACACTTATTTACTTTGCAGTAACTTTCTATTTAGCTTTAAACCCTTCGAAATTAGTGGGTCGTATTGGTAAAGTATTAACACCAATTTTATTAGTTGTTATTGCAATTATTGTAGTGAAAGCACTTATTACACCAATTGGAGAATTTGGTGCACCGACAGAAGCATATAGTGCTCCGCTCTTTAAAGGTTTTATTGAAGGATATTTAACTTTAGATGGACTTGCAGCACTTGTATTCGGAAATGTTGTCATTAATGCTTTAAAAGGAAAAGGCATTACTAATAAAAACAGTATTGCGAGAGTAACAATCTTTGCAGGATTTATTGCAGCGCTTGGTTTACTACTTGTGTATTTAGCACTTGCTTATCTTGGAGCTTCTAGTGTGTCACTTGGAATGGGAGCAAACGGAGGAATTATTTTAACAAACGTTGTGAATCATTTATTTGGTAGTTATGGAACTTTATTATTAGGAATCGCAATTGCAGCAGCATGTTTAACAACTTCTGTAGGGATTGTAGCAGCTTGTGGGGAGTACTTCTCTTCCTTATTACCAAAGCTTTCTTATCAAAAAGTCGTTTTCATTTTCTGTGTATTAGCATTTATGGTAGCGAATCTTGGGTTAACGCAGTTAAACGCATTAGCATTACCGATTTTAATTGCAATTTATCCAATTGGAATCGTATTGATGATATTATCACTTGTTGAAAACTATATTCGTCTTCCTTTAGTAATGTACGTAGGCGGCATTGTAGGGGCATTCATGATTAGCTTCTTCGATGGATTGCACAATGCAAATTTTGAGATTGCAGCGCTAGCACCTATTTTAAATAAAATCCCATTATATAGTGTAGGGATGGGTTGGTTAGTTCCTGCTTTAGTAGGGATTGTAGTTGGATATGTAATTTCTTTGTTTCAAAAAGAAGAAGTTGTTGTAGAAAAATAAAGATAGAAGGGAAAATAAATAAATTACTTTCAACCTCTTTTCTTTTTTATTATAATATATTAATAATTTGTTTTAGGGCTCCTTTTTTTATATTTTTGTTAATATCCTAATCATTTGCAGCAGATTAGAGAAAAAAGACACCTAAGGTGCCTTCCTTCGACTTAATAACTATACTTTATGATTCCATTGTTACACTTCAAATGTAACAATTTATGAGTATAAGAATATTCTTCAACTTTTAATGTAATGTAAAATTAGTAAGGAACTTATTTTATGAATAAACATTAACCGAAAGAGAGTTAGAAGTGGCTATTTGAAGAAATTAATAATATCGTGTTTATTGGCTACATTCTGTCTAAATATTGTAGGATGTTCTAATAATATGGGTACATTAAGGGATAAGTCTAAAACTTCAACACCTGTGAAGTTTAAACGCATCAACAAAGCGTGGTACAAACATATGTAATAGTGTAAAGAAACTTGAAATGTTTGATGCTAAAGGCCATAAGGCAAAATTAATTAGGCCGATAGTAGATGATAATGCAGATCAAGAGAAAAATATAACAAAATTACATTTAAATTTAAGTAATTAAAAAATAAAAGGGTCTAAATTTAGACCCTTTTATTTTGGATATTTTTCACAAAGAAAAGACACCCTAAGGTGCCTTCCTCCGACTTGAACCATCTTAATTTTAATAATATGTATTGGACATTAAGTAAACACATCCTATAAAACAGAATCATTTTCGATTGTAGAGT
This sequence comes from Bacillus sp. AR2-1, assembly GCF_008368755.1. Taxonomy (NCBI): domain Bacteria; kingdom Bacillati; phylum Bacillota; class Bacilli; order Caryophanales; family Bacillaceae; genus Bacillus; species Bacillus sp. AR2-1. The sequence continues at coordinate 49,312 of NZ_QORY01000003.1, read as the reverse complement.
TTCTTATAACTAGTGTACTTAAAGAGCTTTATTATCAGATATAATTGCAAACACGGTTGGAGTTATTAATTAGGTATTTATGGGGCACCTTAGGGTGTCTTTTCTTTATAGCGGCAATCATATCCTTTCGAGAAAATTGTACGCTAAGGAGTTTATATAGGTTGTGTGGCTTTAATCAATGTTTATAAATATTTTCGGATGTATTTATAGACGTAACAAATCTTGATTTTATAAGGACACAAGTTATGTCCTTAAAGATATGCCTTTTTAAACGATTGTTTACTTTTTATATTGGTTAAATTAGGATCTTCTTTTTTGATAAGGTGAGGAACACATCAATTTCTTATTTTTTAACCCATGTACAATCCTGACGTCCCTTGAAGTTCAAGGTGCTGAGAATGCAATCGATCAAATGAAATATGAGATTGCACAAGAATGTGGCGTACAACTTGGTCCAGATACAACATCTCGTGCAAATGGTTCAGTTGGTGGCGAATTTAAAAAGCGTTTAGTAGCTATGGCTGAACAACAACTTGGCGGTGGATTCACTCATTAATATCAGTCGAAGACACGAAAGTTATAGAAAGTAATAATATATATGTTTTTTCCTGTATTGGGTTTATGAATATATTTTGACACTCACACGATAAGCATCCAAATAGGGTGCTTTTTCTTACGATTAGTCAACTGTTTTTTTGAGTTCTAATTGATTAAATGTCAGAGATTTTAAGTCGGTTAGAATGCAAACCAAATACCCCTAATATGTGTCCGTTTTTTAATAGGGGGAAGATATGGTGTGATGAATCAAACGATGGCTTCAGGTGGTTAACCAATAATCATAGTACATATTATGTGTAATGAGGTAGAAGAGAAGCTTTAATAACTTATTTACACATGCAATGGACGCAACTTTATGACATTTGTTATAAAGTTGCGTTGTTAATTTATCGTAATACTCAACAATATGATTTTGTCCGTAACGTCGTTGTTTAATCATGTTCTGGATAATGAGGAAAAGGAGCTTCCACAAATGTTTATTTCCACGTTTATTGATTTTATCTTTAAAAAAGGTTTTACCTGATTGAAAACGGCGTATATCAATGCCAGCAAATGCATTGAGTTGCTTGTTATTGTTAAAACGAGTAATATCTCCTATTTCAGCCATCAAGCGTACGGCAGTATTCGGTCCAATCCCAGGAAGACTGCGAATGACATCGTATTCTGCACGTTGCTCAGCTACATACACCATCTTACTAATACAGCTTTCTTTTTGGTGAAGAAGCTCTTGATAGCGCCTTGCGTATAATTTGAACTGGTCACACAGAACCTCGTTCTGAGAAACAGCAGGATAGCAAATTTTCGCTATTTCAAGTATCTGAATCGCTTTTTTCTCCGCCGTAATATTTGATATTTTTTTATTGGTGTTGGCACGAATACGATTTTTTATAATGGTTTTAGAAAGACCTAAAACACAATCTGGGTGGGGAAATAGTTGAACAAAATTTAAAAACAAATCAGATCTACTAGTAAATATTCTTTCCAATTCTGGAAATGTTAATTGGATTACTTTATGCATACGGCCGTAAATTATTGATAATTCATCATCCAGTTCACTATATAATCTAGAAAGAGATTTTAACTGATAGAATAAATTATCAGTTCCGGTAGATACCCTTCGGGTAACTGTAAAATGAGTGAGAGCTAATCGGTGTGCGTCGCTTCGGTCTGTCTTATGAATCCGCAAGGAATCAAATTGTATTTTGGTTTCTAGTGGGTTAAATAAACAATATGTATACTGGTTATTTTGCATAAATCATTCTAGCTGTCTGGAACAGATTCCTGTTGCTTCGAACACAATTTCAGGTGATTCGCCGGTTTCATCTGTAAGCTTATGTATCTTTTCTTGTAGCTTTTTAAAATCAGGATTAGTATGCTTGATTTCACTTTCGAATACGCATTATTTTTGTACATTATAAATTACCATATAACTTTTACCCATACTGACATCAAATGCAATAACGTGTTTCATATAGCTCCTTCTCAGGTGGAATTGAAGTCTTCAACTTACACTTATCGATTCTCATTTCTTATACACGATCTCGAAGACCAACATACTAAAAACTGATTCAAATAAGGTAAATGAGGGAATCAGCCAAATCACTAACTTTGTTGAGTATGCAACCGAACAATATCCAGTAGATCACGACCATTTATATTTACTTGGATTTAGCCAGGGAGCCATTGTATCTATGACACTTGGCTTAACATTGGGAAATCGAATTAAAGGTCTTGTAGCACTCAGTAGATATATTCCCGCATTCGTCAAGGAAGAATACGCAATAAGCTCTGTTGATAAGCTTTCTTTGTTTATTTCTCACGGCGAATTTGACAATGTTCTACCTTATAAATGGGGATTAAAAAGTAATGAGTTTTTTCAAGGTCTAGGTGCACAAGTATCCTTTCGGACCTATACAGAAGGACATACTGTTTCATTAGAGAACCAACAAGATTTTAAGAAGTGGCTCATTAATGATTTAGGAAAATAATAAAAAACAGCATCAAAGTTCAAACCTACTGTACAAACTCAGTTTTCGTGATTTGGTGGAAATGATGGAGGAGCGGGGCTTATCTAGTTCTCATACAACGATTATACGAAAGCTTCAAATTCAATCGATTATCCTCCAAGTAGACACTTTTTTAAAGGTGTCTACTTGGAGGAGGTAAGTTCAAGCAAGGCTGTCTTCCATGTTTGTTGTTAACGTCCTATTCAACTTATAAAAAAACACACTTTGCCCATCTTTTTATAACTCCGTCTTTTGTCGTTATGATGATTTGTATTCATAAGACGGTTCCTATTCTATAACTCGGTAAGTAAAATGAATTCCTTTGTGAAAACGGATGGTTGCTTTCCGACATCAAGACACCTAGGACATTCTCGGAACATAACATAATATAACCTAACTATAGGAGATTTTTTTGAAGAGCACAGAAGCATTAACACTTGAATTATTTGAATACCAATTAAGAATTATGGATGGAGGTTTTACTTTGAAATATCAGCAACCACAAAATTTTAATCAACCTTTTTATTATCAAAATTTACCGTACAACTATTATCCTCCTGTACAATATTCCATTGAGCAGGAATATTGTACAGGAGGTAGTAACACAAATAAAAGAATTACACTCAAGGAAAATGCGGGTCCTGCAAGCTTCCTTACCCCCGAGAACTCTGTACTCTTGCTCATCGACCATCAGGTCGGGCTTATGCAAATTATTGACGACATGCCTCCTGAGCAGGTAAAGAACAACGTTCTTGGTCTAGCAAAAACCGCCAAGACACTTGGTATTCCTGTCTTACTGACAACTAGTCGTGATTGGGGACCAAACGGACAAATCCTGCCCGAAATCAAAGCGTTGTTCCCAAATTTAGAAATCATTCGGCGCCCTGGGGTCATCAATGCATACCGCTGGCCGCCATTTCGCCAAGCCATCGAAAAGATAGGACGCAAGAAAATTATTATCGCAGGTGTCACAGATTCAACATGCTTGCAGTTCCCGTCTCTCGATATGGTTCTTGACGGTTATGACGTACATGCTGTGATTGATGCATCAGGTGCCGAATCCCCCGGCCAAATCGTACGTGAAGCAACTATCGCCACGCTTACACAAGCCGGTGTAAAAATCAAAACTTGGTTCGGTGTTGCCGCAGAACTAATCGCCGACTGGCGTCGAGACGAAGCGAGAGGCTGGCCGCTCGCCACCGGTCCCGTACATGAACACCTTCCATCCTGGGGATATCTCCTAGATACTTCAATGGATTATGCTACAGGCAAAATGACCGCACCTAGTTGGTTCGTGGAAGGAAAATCAGAGCCAACCACCCAAATCCCTTCGATAGGCCATCGCCTTTCTATAAACAATTAGGTGAGAAGACCTCCACCTCAAGGATTATGAGTGGTGGTTAAAAAACGAAATTGAGAAAGTTAATGACTCTCAAACACAAACATTAAACGAGGATCAATGGTTTTGGTTTTAACCAAAACATTATCTATTTATCTAAGTTATCTTTTCTCTCGGTTATATCAACCAACAAAATATATAAAAGCCTAACACATTGACATGGATGGTTCTACTATTAATGTTATAAAAAGAAAAAATTAGCTGTTTTTTCTAGGGTATATAAACATTATGATTTTTATACATTAAAATATAGACAAATTCTATACAAATATTAACAATATATAACTATAAAAATACGAAAAGCAGATAGATGTAAGAAAAAATATACTTGAGAAGGGAAAAAATCTGTAAAAATAAAAAAATAAACGGAATTTGCTTCCAAACAATACAAGAAATACTCATGAAGTTAAAAAGTTATTTGTCCCTTTAAACGAGAGCATGAGCTGAATCCCTTGAATAACTAAATGAGATAAAATTTTGTTTTAGGGATACCTTATGGTACCAATTAATCTAGGGGGGAAGCGGTGACATTTTATGTTGGGTTCCATCCCATTTAATTAATCTCACCAAAGTTCATTGAGTCACAATAACAGAGAAAATATTCATGGGAATCCTGGCATTGATTCAGCCAGGTCAGAGGAGAATATTTACTTTGGCCAAAAGGACATCCGAAGTGTATATAAGGATGTCTTTCAAGAAGCAGTGGACAAGTATAATGAGAAACAAAAACAAAAGTTTAGACTTCTTGTCTAAATAGTTTTTAGATTCATGTCCTTGTACAGTACATTAAGATAGGAGGGGAGTTTAACGAATACTTTATCACTACAGAAATTAATTTAATCTAAACTATTTATCGATTTTAAAATAAATAGTTACGTTATTTTAGCAAACTATATATAACTTTTTTAACAGATGTAAATAACTAAATGTCGCATTTTGTCAGTTTTTGTTATATAATCTATTACTTAATCTTAATATATCAATGGAGTGAATTTAATTGTCGTTTTTGAAAAACAGTAAAATTGGTACAACATTAAACGTATTGGTAATTATATCAAGTGTCGCTTGTATAATATTATCTATACTAGGATTTGTGGGACTCAAGAAAGGTGAAGATGCTTCTTCTACTATGTATGAAGGTAGTTTATTACCAATTCAGTGGATAGGAACTGTAGAGTCTAATTTTTATCATATTAATATGAATGTAATGGAAATAATGATATCCAAAGATGAAAAAAGAATGAAAGAGCTTATTACAGAAATAGAGAAAGCTCGTACAGAAACGGATCAGTTATTAAAAAAGTTTGAGTCTAGAATTAGTTCTACTAAAGAAAAAGAATTATATACAACATTTCATGAAATATTTAATGAAGTACGAACACAGATGAAGAAAATAAAAGATATAGCACAATCTAACAATGAAGAAGCATACGCTTATTATGTAAAAGAAGTTGACCCTAATGTAAAAAGGGAAATTCAGGCACTTCGTGAACTTATCATACATAATACTAATAATGCAGAGCAATTACAGAAAAATAATATCAACAGTGCAACAAATACCATGATGCTGTTTGTTAGTATCTCTATTATAGCAATCGCAATCGTTATGTTTATTGGCTATATCATTAAAAGTGCGATTAAAAAACCAATTGAATTATTACAATGGGATATGGAGCAAATATCTGAAGGAGACTTAACAATACGTACTTCTTATACAGCGAATAATGAATTAGGAAGTATTGTGAAATCCTTTAATAGTATGCTGGATAACTTGCAACAATTAATTGGAGCAGTAAAAATCACAACACAGGAGGTTATTTCCTCTACTAATGGAATGTTGCAAGATACAAAACGAGCATCTCATATATCAAGAGAGGTTGTTCAAACAATATCTGAGGTTGATAAAAAAATAGAAGGACAAGTTACTAGTATGCAAGAAAGCTCCTCAGCCATGGAAGAAATTGCGACTGGCGTTCAAACAGTAGCTGAATCTTCAGCAACGGTTACAGAAGTGGCTGTCACAACAACAGAGCAAGTTAATTCTGGTAGTGAAGTAATCAAACAATCTATCCTTCAAATGAATAGTGTTCATGATGTTGTTGAAGAAACATCCAAAGTAATAGAGAGACTTGTTATGCGTACGCAGCAAATTGATAAAGCCCTAGATGCTATCACTAATATTGCTGAACAAACAAACCTCCTTGCCTTAAACGCTGCGATTGAAGCTGCACGTGCTGGAGAAAATGGGAAAGGTTTTGCAGTGGTTGCAGCCGAAGTGAGGGATTTAGCTGAGCAGTCTAAAACATCCGCAAATGAAATCAATCATTTAATAAAATCTATTCAACAAGATACACAAGATACAGTTGATGTGATGCAAAAAGGCAAACAAAAGGCTGCAGAGGGAAAAGAAGCTGCTTATAAAGCAGATCAAGCATTCTCATCTATTATGGGGGATATAAATAAAATCACCAGCCAAATTCAAGAAGTATCTGCAGCGACAGAGGAAATGTCTGCCGGTACAGAAGAAGTGAATGCCTCTATGTCGATTGTTTTTGAAACGGCAACGCAAGTAGCTAAGGAAACAGCTCATACTGTACAGTCAATCCAATCACAAGCGACCTCAATTGAGGCCATATCGAATCAATCTAACAAAATAAAAGAAAAAGTAGAAGCTTTATCAAAATTAGTTTCAAAGTTTATTATTGAAGTGAAAAAAGACGAGAAATAAAATATATCAAATAAAACAAAAAAGTACAGGTCCTTTATCAATTAAAGACCTGTACTTTTTTATATGTTTTGTGTTACCGCCTTTTGCATTTTCAAAGTTTGCTTCAGTAAATTCTTTTGGGTCACCATTATCTCCACATGCTGCAGGTACTGTAAATGAGAAAGCTCTTACTTTCATTAACGTAATTGTTATGTACAAATTTATTCCTCATTTTACCCCTGAAAAATAGGACATGGTCTGTATTTCATTTCCATTTAGATAGAAGGAAAACCATTTTTCGTTTTGGGGTATTATTTGAGCTTAATAGCGATACGTTAGTACCTTCTTGTAGGACAAGGGTTGTAATAAATGATATAAAATTACAAATGTTCAGAAAATTTTATTCCATTTTACTTTATATTCCATTTATGTGAAATTAATTGTGAGTACAATTTTTAAAACTTTCCCCTAATAAAGTTTTGAGAGAGTTGTCTCAACATTCTCCATGTTGTAAGTATGCCAAGGAAAGAGAGCCTATATGGGTTCTCTTTTCTTTTAAAATTAATTTTTTAATCTCATATTTAAGTAATATAAAACTCTATCAGGGATACCATTGCTGTATTCAACAACAAGGGTAGATAAAACCGATAGTATTGTTTTCGCCTTTTCCATAATGTTTTAAGAGTAGAGAAGCATAATTTTTTAGGAAGTAGTAGAAAAAGCACTCGAAAGAGTGCTTTTTCATTCATAGAATTATAAATCAATATAAAAGTAAATGAATTGTATTTTACTTTTAATAGAATAATTATGTATTTTAAGAGGGGTAATCTCGAGAAGAACAACAGAATACATATTAGGGCTTATCGGTGAAATTATGAGGATCTTATTTTCAATTTATGCTATGTATTTAATGGAAATAAGGAGTTTGTACATGTAATATTGCATACATAAACAAAAATCCTTAAAATCCATATATAATAATTATTGCATTTTCTTAAAATAATTTAGAAAATAGGTTAATTATTTATCTAAAACTAATAAAGGATTGATATAAAATGTCAAGAATTAGCATAACAAAGTCCCAAGATAGTATAATGATTGCATGGCAATCAGCAGAGATTACCATCCCTTTAAAAGATATTATTACTATATCTACGAATGACGTTCCTCATAATAAGCTCGATCATGTTGTTTATATTGGAACACCATCTACCTCGAAGAATAGAATACTAATACATACTACAAATTTAAACTTCATTATATTTGTTGTTAATCCATCTATAATCTTAGAAGAAATTAATATTGAGTAATACATTGGACTCATTTAGTTATATTTTTACTAGAGTAATACAAAAATACTACCAAAATTCGAAGGTAGTATTAATAGTTTAGAGTTTCATGTCTTTGTACATTTGTAATTGTAGAAAGACAGAAATGTAGGAACTATTTTTATAACGCGAAATGTTGAATTATCAACAAATTTAATGTATTTAGTACCCACTTTCCTGTCCATATATCGAGACAAGAAAATGGGTACTTTTTTAAACAAAGACACCAAAGTGGAAACTTTGTAAAAATAGCAAATACTAAATAGATGTGAAGTTAAGATCCAGTTCAATGTTATTAACAAAAATATTCATGAAGGATTTACTTTCTTATCTCATTAGCAGGACATGAGAGTCTAAACTTCTTTTAATTTTTCCCATTCTTATGTTGATGGGTATAGGAAAGGATTCCACAAACACCAAACAAGCTTGACAACAAGAGATTACAAGTGTAATATTCAGTTGTGGATTACAAATGTAATACAGAGAGGTGTAATTTTAAACAATGAAAGAATTACCTAAAATTTCGGAAGCTGAATTAGAAGTTATGAAAGTACTATGGTCGAACTCTCCACAAACGGCAAATGAGGTAATTGAAGCGTTAGAGGTGAAAATGGATTGGAAACCCAAAACGATTCGAACGCTAATTAACCGATTAGTCCATAAAGAAGCAGTTGCTTATCATCAAGATAAAGGGCGTATGTATGCTTATTATCCTTTAGTATCGCAAGATAGTTATTTACAAGTGGAAACGAAATCTTTACTTAAACGTTTCTATGGTGCAGCATTTAAGCCCTTGCTAGTAAATTTCCTGAAAGAAGAAAAGCTGTCTTCAGAAGACATTAACGAACTTAAACGTATCCTGGATGAGAAGACTGAGGAAAATCAGAGGAAGGATAGATCATAATGATAGAAATGTTTATTAATGTCTATCTGCCTCGTTTTTTCGATTGGTTGATAGAGACATCTATTATGGCTAGTATATTAGTGGGCCTAATCTTATGTATCAAGGTCTTGTTTAGAAATAAGTTAACTCCACGTTGGCAATACATGCTATGGATCATATTAATAATAAGACTTGTATTACCTTGGTCGCCAGATAGTTCCTATAGTATCTATTCTGTTCTTACTTACAAGAGTGATGATGCATTCATTTCTAGCCAAAACCATGTAGCTAGTTTTCTTTCAAAAGAACGTATGCAAGAATTGAAAGGTATAGACAATAAAAAGGTACTCACAAAAGAAGATACTTATACCTCAAGTTCAACAAAAACTGTTCAGACAAACAAGACACAAGCAGGTAGTAATGAAAAGCAGGAAGATGAGTCGATTTCATTTTATACAACCTGTATATACATTTGGCTTACTGGCGTTCTCCTTCTAAGTGTTGCTACTTTTGTAATGAACAGGCGTTTATTACTTTACATAAAAAAACAACCTGTTATTACAGATGAGAAGATTGTCCAGATTTTTGAAAAGTGTAAGCAATCTATGTCTATTCAACGGAATATCCCTCTATTTGTATCTGGAAAGGTTTCCAGTCCAACAGTGTTTGGATTTATTCGTCCCAAGTTGCTATTGTCAACTGTACATATGAAAATATTAGATGAGCAACAGTTACGATATATTTTTCATCATGAATTAGCTCACATCAAGCGAAGAGATGTTGGTGTGAACTGGCTTATGCATGGCTTACTCATTTTAAATTGGTTTAATCCCATTCTATGGTATGCCTACTCATGTATGCGGGAAGATCAAGAACTAGCATGCGATGCATTAGCTCTTACATGTATAGATGCAGAGGAACAAATTGCGTATGGACATACTATTATTAGTCTATTGGAACACTACACAAGTTATTATCAAGTACCAAGTATAGCAAATTTTAGTAAAAACAAGAGAGCGTTAAAAAGGAGAATTCTAATGATTAAAAAATTCCAAAAAAAATCATATCGCTGGTCTGCGATAGGGGCTGTGGCAGTGATTGCAGTATCATCTGTATCCTTATTAAATGCCCGTGCTGATAAGCCGACTAACCCTGAGAAACAACAATTAGAAGTGAAAAATAATATGAAAGAAGTAAAAGCACAAACCGATATTTCTATACAGCAAATTGTAGAAAAAATGATTGGTACAAAAGAACGGGCAGATGCAGAATTTTTTGTTTCAGAGGGAGAGTATAATACTTTACTTAAAGAAGTTGGTTTGGCACGAAATCTGTTTACAAAAGAAGAATTTAAACGATTTATTGATTTAGAAACAGTAGCATATACTTTGGGTAAAAAAGTAAAGTTAGTAGGAAGTCCTGAAAAGTTAGATTCAGAAGAACAAAAAAAATATCAGAAAAACAGTGAAGAAATTGGACCATTTAGACAGAAAATCACTTCGGAATTTACATTAACTAAAAAGGAAGCACAGAAATATGTTGATTTTCCAATTAAGACCCCAAGTTATGTGGTAAAAGGGTTTAAATTAACTGGAGAAGGTGTTACAACACCAAAGACTACTGGAAAAATGAATCCCGATTTTATTTATGAATATCAAAATGAAAGTAAAGATAATGTATATATTGTGCACCAATCTGCAGTTACTGATGATGCAAAAAATTTCTCGAATAAAAGAGCGGAGTATAATGAAAAGGTAACAAATTATGAATTAGAAGGTACAAAAATAACCTTAGTTGAAAGTCTTGATCCAGAGGAACCCTCTAAAGCAATGCAAATGATTGTTCCTGCAAAAGGAAAGAATAGCGCTTATCAAGTCTTTATTATTACAGGTGATTTAAGTAAAGAAGAAACAGAGAAAATTATGCTGTCCTTTCTAAAATAAAAATAGAGTCTCAGGATCCCGTTCTTGAGGCTATATTTTTTTAGCTTAAACGAAACCTATAAGTGGGAAGAGAAATTAGTATAGTCTATATAATAAGAAAGTAAAATGATATTTAGTTTTGCTAGCTTGATTGAGGTGGATAAAAAATAACAAATTAAAACATAAATTGAATCTAGGTAGGTATATTGTATGGAGAACAGGAGGGAGTATGATTCAAAAAGAAGTAATGGAAGAATACTAGCAAATGGTGATGTATTTTACCGCTATCACCTGGATTGAGAAGTAAAACCTCATCATTTAGATATAGTTTTACTTGAGATGAAGCGGTTTGAGGTAGCAGATTCATATTAAAGCCAATTCCAGTGATCCATCTAAATTAGGAGAGAATAACTCATACGAAACATTACCGCTTTTAGGGAAAGTTATTTTTTTCTTTGATCCGCTCTTACAACTAATTCTTCTGTATTAGTATCTTCCAACATAAAATTAAATAAAGGAATAGTTAATGCTACAGAAATTAACTTTAGTGTTTGTAAGGATGGATTCGTGATCCCTTACTCAATTTTGCTTAACATGGAAGGTGTTATATTAGCTATTTCAGCTAAACGTTTACTAGTTAATCCTGCACCTTTTCGAAATGCCATAATTTTTTGAACAACATTAATATTATTCATATAAATAATCCCCATTAAATGAGTGGAGTATATTAAATTAAAATTAATTTTATTTACTTATACTTAATATACTGTTAATATATATTTAATTAAAATAAATTATGATTAATTTTCAAATTGTCAACTGATGCGAAAACGTGGAAAAAGAATCTACTTAGAAGTAAAGGGATTACTGTTATTGAATATACAACAGACTATAGTAAAGCGGTAGAAAAAGAAGAATACAAGCTAATAATGTATTCTTAAGTTTTTAAAGGACGTGAAATGAACATGAAACCAGTTTTAAAAAATATAATTATTTCCCTTGTTTTTTCGATAGTAGGGGTGTGTTGGGCGCTGTTTGACTTCTTTATGTTAGATGCAGACTGGCTATTGATTTGGATAGGTGTATTAATGGCATATCTATCGTTGTATATTATGATAGGTCTATATAGTAGAAAAACGTACGACTCAAAATTGGCTAAAGTACTTCTAAAAACAATAATTACAACCTTTAGTTTTGGAGCATTAGGAATATCATTCGGAGTTGTACACGAGATATTAGGACCATTGAGTCTTACTTTAATGACATGGTATTGGTTTATAATGCTATTTTTATATTTAATACCCATAATATTATTAGTGATTTTAGTATTGGTAAATAGTAAAAATCATAATTTCCCTTGGGTATATAGTATACTTATACTTCTAAATATACTTCTTACGTTATGGCCGTTATTTTGGCCGTTATTTATTAATTTTATGGGATCTGCTATGAATGCAAGTGCAGGATGGTAGCAACTCACAGATTATAAAAGGATTAAAATAAAAAGGTTATGAATTTTAAGCTTATAACCGAATATAAAAAAGTATGAATAAGTTAAATGAATGGAATAAGAATTAATATAGGGTTTAAATATTTGTAAGAGTGTGTTTAGCTAAATATATAACAACACGCTCTTTTAACTGCCTATTTTTTATTATTTAAATTTTTAAAAATAATATTGATTAAATGAAAAAGAGAGTTTTGCTCTCTTTTTTTGCATTTCAGCAAAACCTAATTAAATGTGAAGTGGAAATTCATATGGAATTTATATTAGTAACGAAAGATATTCAAGAAGTATCTACTTTTGTGTCTAAAAAGTATCCATTTTCATGTCTTTCTACAACAAGCATGTAAGATTTCTATCTTTTAAGAGAATTGTTTTAGAAGAGGTTGAAGATCTAACTCACCATATTTACAGTGTATAACGTCTATTAAATTAAAGGAAGGAACCTATCATATTTCCTAATAGGTTCCTTTTTTAATACAAAAATTTCAAATATATAGAGTTATGCTTCGAATCGTTTGTATTTTTATAAAAATCTTATAAAGTTAAATTTCTTGTTTTATTTTAGCTTAATATTGATAAGGTACTAGCATCCTATTTTTTTATTATTTAAATTAGAATAAATATCTACTGTCGTTTAATAGGTAATGAATAATAGCCAAAAGCTAAATCCAGCAAGGAACTTGCTTCTTGACGCAGTAACACATCTTTCGGACGGAACATAAAAGATCCGTCAGCATTGATGGAAGTATCAGGGTCTAGAATTCCTTGGGAGGCAAGTGCTTGAATAGATTGGACTGCCCAATCATCTGCGGCATCAAGTAATTTAACTTTACTAGATTTATCATTTTGAATCATTTTCAAGTCTTGAATTTGCTTTACGTTTTGAATCATGGTTGCTGCGACCTGTCGTGTAATCGGGGTAGCACGATTATACTCTGGAATTCCATTCATCATTTTTTCCCTTGCCTCCTTGGATTCGTCTGGAAAACCGTTCCATCCGTGAGCAAGTAACAGCATATCCGCAAATTCTCCTTGTGTCATGGTGTCCATCGGATTAAATAGATTATCTGTTTTAGCACCCATAATGTTTAGAGCATGAAGGTTATCAATGTGACTTCTATATTTACTCTTTGCTGGCACGTCATCAAACGGTGATTTGTTGTTAATTTTCTGAGCATCTGCTACAAAATCAAGGCTTTTAGGAGAGGTGTAGTGAAAATATGTGATTTCTCCTGCTGAATTCTTTTTGAAAGCGACTTTATTGCCTTCTGAATCCTCAAATAACAATGGATGAATCATTTTGAGAACTTGTTTTCCCGTTGTTCCACCCTCCATGATCAAATTCCCATTTTCATAAGTAAAATGAGTGCGAATGGCAGCGAAACGCGTGTTCTGGAATAAACCCAAGTATTTATGAGCCTCTTTTTCCTCTAACGGGAGATAACTTGTTTTTACTTCATTCTTCTTAGCGGGGAAATAGTGATCCATGAGAGCTTCATATATGTCTATACTCATCATTGAATCATTATTGTAAGAAATGAAGAATGCTGTTTTTTGTTCAGGCACTAAAATCAGTAGTGATTGATGCCCAGGCATACTTCCACCTTTCATTACAACATGTTGACCGTTAGCAAATTTATTAAAAGGCGTTTCAAATCCAATTGTCGCAACAGGGACTGTCTTATCATCAAAAACTTGATAGGCATGCATCATATCTATGCCTTTTTTACTTACAATTTCTTTGTCTTTAAACGTTCCTTTCTGTAGTTGCATAATCATGTATTTTGACATGTCTTCCGCAGTAGATAAAATGCCTCCTTGTGGTGTATCCCTTAAACCGCTCCCACTTGTTGGAATCGGATCACCTGTGGGACCATAATGTGTAGCCATTCTTTTGAGAAGGTCAGGCGTAAAGCTCATACTCGTAGATTCCATATCTAATGGTTTGAAAATATTTTTTTCCATATATTTTGAGAAAGGGGTGTTAGTAGCATTTTCTACTGCAAACCCTGCGAGCGCAAATGAGACGTTGTCATACGTATAAGCTTCCCCTGGTGGCCGTATCACCGTTGGCATATGCTTAGAGAAAAATTCTTTCATTGGTATACTATTATGTACGTATTCGGGTCCAGTTATATTTGTGAGATCCGGAAAATCTACCCCGCTAGTATAAGTAAGCATATCAAACAGGGTGAGAGGTTTCCCTGTTTGATTAGGAATTTGTAATCCACCAAGGTATTTTTGTACATCTTGATCTAGTTTAAGCTTTCCTTTATCGACTTGCTGCATCACAGCCAAAGCAGTAAAGGTTTTTGAGACTGAAGCGATTTGAAAGACCGTGTCCTTAGTGACAGGGATTTTCTTTTCTTTATTGGCATATCCATATCCTTTATTGACAACGACCTTTCCATCATGAACGACGACAAAACTAGAACCGTTCACATTATACTTCTTCATCTTTTCTTCAAATAACGGGTCTGCAAAAGATTCTATTTCTTTTTTATTATTAGGTCCTTCCATCATTTGAATATTAGTTGAGGATGCTAATGGTTTTGATTTTTCAGCTTCTAATAATTGTTGGGAACACGCAGAAATCATTGTTGAAGAAGAAAGAAGAACTGCAACGATCCCCAGTTTGTTAATTGCTTGTTTCATTTTTATAAGCTCCTTTAATTGATTTGTTTTTTTTGTTAGCGAAACGAGTTAGCACCCGTTAGCGTATGAACAGAGTGTAGCAAGAGGCCAGTCATAGTAGGTAGTGAGTTTTTGTCATATTTATAAAGGAGAACAAAATTGAGTGGATAAGGCTGTATTAATAGTTATGTCATAAAAGTCATGACATTTTGACATTACCGTGTGTGACAGAAAAACATTTAGAATCAAGGAGCAGTTTTTAACGCATTAACAATAAATGGGGAGGGGAGATCTACATTGTGTATGTTAAAAAATATAATGAGGCGTGAAAGGGGAAATAGGCATGATTTATTTATGAAAAACAAACCAGTAATAAGAGTGGTTCTTCTAGGGTTAACATACATGCGGAAAAAGAGGGATTTATCGTTTGTTAGAATACAATTGCATTTGTGAAAAAATAATTAGCAAGATAATTACAAATGTAATATTGAACTTTTAATAGAGGTGATAGCTGTGTGCTTAGTATGAAACAGCTAATAACCATCTACACAATATGAATAGAGGAGAGGGAGGATCTTATGAAAACAAGTAGGCAAATTACGAGTGCAAGTCTATCACTTTTAATAGCTGGAAGTTCCCTGTTATACATAACACCAACATCAATTGTAAAAGCAGAACCTACGCAAAATGTATCTAGTTCGTTACAAACAAGTAATCAAAGCGATCGTAATTCTGTTAAGAAAGCAATGCGGGATGCACTCCAACTTGGATACCCTGGAATACTCGCTCAAATTTCTAAGGGTGGTAAAAATTGGAGCTACGCCGCCGGGATAGCGGATCTGAGAACCAAGAAAACAATGAAGACAGATTTTCGCTTTCGCATTGGTAGTGTGACGAAAACGTTCATTGCAACATTTCTACTTCAATTATCTGGAGAGAACCGTTTGAATCTAGACGACTCCATTGAAAAATGGTTGCCTGGTGTTATTCAAGGAAACGGATATGATGGTAACCAGATTACGATCCGGCAAATATTGAATCATACAAGTGGTATTGCTGACTATGTAAATTCAAAAGACTTTGATATTATGGATACAAAAAAATCGTATACGGCTGAAGAATTCGTCAAAATGGGGATTTCATTTCCCCCAGACTTTGCCCCAGGAAAGGGTTGGTCTTATTCAAATACAGGATACGTATCACTGGGGATCCTTATTGAAAAAGTAACTGGCAACAGTTATGTCGAAGAGGTTGAAAATCGGATTATTGAACCGCTTGATTTGTCAAATACATTCCTACCTGGCAATTCAAGCGTGATTCCAGGCACCAAGCATGCCCGTGGCTATTTCCAACTAGACGGAGCAAGTGAGCTAAAAGACGTTACTTATATTAACCCAGGTAGCTCGGATGGAGATATGATTTCTACTGCTGACGATTTAAACAAATTCTTCACTTACTTACTCAGTGGTAAATTACTGAAGGAACAGCAATTAAAACAAATGCTTACTACAGTTCCTACAAATAGAGAGGGAACCGGATATGGTCTTGGAATCTATGAAATTAAGCTTCCGAACGGTGTCTCGGTATGGGGACACAGGGGGGTCGTTCCAGGGTTTACCACTTTTGCTGGTGGCACACTTGGAGGTAAGCATACATTGGCCGTCAATTTGAACAGTTTTAAAGCTGATAGTCCTGATCCATTTAAAAGTATTTTACTTGCTGAATTTAGCAAGTAGGTAAAAAGGAAAACCAGATAAAAAGTGAGTTTTAGGAATTAGAATAAATGTATCTTAACAGTAATAGGGGGGTTAATAGTTTAAACTGGGATCCTTAGAGCATGTCAAAAAACTAATAAGTAAGTATTTCAGGAGGGTTTTATGAAAAAGGAAATAATTATTGCAATTGTTGCTTCTGCTATAACAATTACTCATTTTGTAGGAAATACTTATGCAGATTCGAAAACAGAGGTTTCTGTTACAGCTCCCTACAATACAAATCAAATAGCGAAATGGTTAGAAGCACATGCAAAGCCTTTAAAAACAACTAATCCAACTGCATCTTTTAATGATTTGAAACCACTTAAGGATATGGTAGGTTCAGCTTCAATTGTAGGTTTAGGTGAAGCTACGCATGGGGCTCATGAAGTTTTTACGATGAAACACCGTATTGTTAATTATTTAGTATCTGAAAAGGGCTTTACCAATCTAGTTTTAGAAGAGGGATGGGATAGGGCCTTGGAACTTGATCGATATGTTCTTACTGGTAAGGGAAACCCAAGCCAACATCTATCACCTACATTTAAGACGAAAGAAATGCTAGCTTTACTTGATTGGATTCGGCAATATAATGCTAATCCAAAACATAAATCTAAGGTACGTATCATCGGGATGGACATTCAATCAGTAAACGAGAATGTTTATAATAATATAATAGAATATGTTAAAGCGAACAATTCAAAACTGTTGCCTAGAGTAGAAGAGAAGATAAAAGGTCTTATTCCTGTAACAAAGGATATGAATACTTTTGAAAGCCTTACGAAAGAAGAAAAAGAAAAGTATGTTTTAGATGCTAAACAAATTAGTGCTTTATTAGAGGAAAATAAAAGCTATTTAAATGGAAAATCTAAAGAGTTTGCATGGATAAAGCAAAATGCTCGTATTATTGAACAGTTTACTACAATGTTAGCGACACCTCCTGATAAACCATCGGATTTTTATTTGAAA
Organism: Bacillus sp. AR2-1; assembly: GCF_008368755.1. Lineage (NCBI taxonomy): Bacteria > Bacillati > Bacillota > Bacilli > Caryophanales > Bacillaceae > Bacillus > Bacillus sp. AR2-1. Next base: position 31,645 of record NZ_QORY01000003.1, on the reverse strand, counting down.
CATGATATTGCAATGTATGAAAATGCGAAGTGGACGGAAGAACATTTAGGAAAAACGATTGTATGGGGACATAATGGACACGTTTCGAAAACAAATATGCTTCCTTTTATATATCCTAAAGTAGCTGGGCAGCATTTAGCAGAATATTATGGAAAACGGTACGTATCTATTGGAACGTCAGTTTATGAAGGACAATATAATGTCAAGAATAGCGATGGTGAATTTGGCCCTTATGGAACATTAAAATCGGATGATTCAAACAGTTATAACTACATCTTTGGACAAGTTAAAAAAGATCAATTTTTTATTGATTTACGCAAGGCAAACGGCGTGACAAAAACTTGGTTAAACGAACAACATCCAATTTTCGCTGGAATAACTACCGAAGGGCCTGATATACCAAAAACTGTTGATATATCATTAGGTAAAGCGTTTGATATACTTGTTCAAATTCAAAAAGTGAGTCCATCTCAACTACATCAATAAATTTGTAATAATGTGGCTCAACGAAGTGTAGTATTGATGATAGTGTTAAGTGTCAATAGAGTTGTTTAGAAATGTCAGTTAGGTTATTTCATTAAAGGATTATTAGATGAAATAAATGTTTTCAAATTAGAGACGATGTGGGATAGAAGCACATTATCATTAAGTTAACAAAATAAAATTCTCCCTAAGTAGATAAAATGAGGAACTAAGGAATTTATCCCACATTAACGGACAATAAGAGCTCAACCTCAAAATGTAGCGAAAACAAAGAAGTTAGGCTGGGTGGGTTGCCCGTAAAAAACTGATTGGTGAGGGCTGATTAAAGTTTACTTTATACGTGTGATGGACTAAATCAAGAAATTGATTAGGGTACGTCGTTTCTTTTAGGAATCCTTATTATAAGGATTCCTTTTTTGTACCAAAAAATTTGCAAAGAAAAAAGATAAAATCGGGAACACAATCTTATCTTTAACATAAAGAATTAGCGTATGAACAGAGTATAACAAGCGGCGGGTCATAGTCGATAGTGAACTTCTGTCATGTTTATAAAGAACAACAAAAATTAAGTAAATAAGGCTGTATTGATAGTTATGTCATACAAACCATGACATTTTGACACTACCGTTTGTGACAGAAAAATACTTAGAATAAAAAAGTAGCTTTTAACGCATTAGCAATGAATGAGGAGGAGAGATTTTAATGATGAAAGCGTCAGCTCAAAAAACTTTGCAAGATTTTTATTTCTTGTTATTTACCTTTGTATCCGGTTTTTTTTACTTTTGTTTCTATCTGATCAGCATTACATTTGCATTAGTAATGACGATTATTTTTTGGGGTATTCCCTTATTAGCGTGGGTACTACAAACAACTCAAACGTTTGTTCAGTATGAACGTATCCAGACGAAAGTTTATACAGATATATCGATAGATCTATTCGAACCAAGAAAAAAAGAGGAGAGAGATAAATGGATTATAATGAGGGATATAATCCTTAATAATAGCAACTGGAGGGCTATTTTTTGGCTCATGCAGAAAATTTTTGTCGGAATAATAAGTCTTATATGTGCTGTTTTACTGTATGTAATGCCAATAGTATGTATCGTTACCCCCTTACTTTTTCAATATTTTAATATATACTTATTGGGCATTGCTGTGAATTCATGGGAGACAGCAATTTTTGTCATGATTGTTGGTTTCATTCTCATCTGGATACATAATCTTATTGGAAACGACTTAGTTCGAATTATTGGAATGTACACGCGTTTCATGTTTAAAGCTATAAAGGAGTGATAATTTGTTTAAGACTTTAAAACTATGGTTTTGGTATGATTGGGCCTTACTTTGTATACGCTTTATTGTTTGGCTATCATTGATATCAACGACTATACAACAACAAGATCATTTGACAGTACCACTTTGGATCATAATCCTTTGGGAAGTCGTTTCATTTTCAGTACCTTGGATTTGTTTAATGTTCAGTTATCGCTATTATTTATTTACTGAAATAATATTATTTGGCGGAGTTTGTTTCTATTTAACTTTATTATTTCCGTTAGCATATCTTGCTTTTTTAATGCCAACTTTTATGATTGCGGCAAATAGCGTTCATAAATCTTACCGCTGGTCGGGTCCTATCACAATTATTTTGTTCCCGTTGCTCATTGCGATATTTTCCGAAGTGACAGATTTATGGGTAATCATCCTACAACTCAGTTTAGCTTTTGCTATGGGCTCTTTCTTTCGTTTACTGGCTATTAATTACCGTCAAAGTGAAATTATTCGGAATCAGAAACATGTATTGGAACAATACGTATCCCAAGTTGAGCGGATTACATTACTGGAGGAACGTGATAGGCTCTCAAAAGACTTACACGATACGATGGGGCATTCCTATACTTCAATTATTATGGGGATGGAAACATTGCGTGTGGAATTAAAGTCTAAAGAAGGAGAGCAACAGCTAGATTCATTATTACAATTGGCCCGTAACAGTATGGAAGAAGTAAGACTGTATTTACACCAATTAGATTTATCACAAGAGTCGCTTCCCTTAGCTACTACACTACAACAATTGACAGAGGAATTTAAGAAACATGCAAAAGTAAATGTACGTACTCGAATAATAGGGGAAGAGTATATGGTCTCCAAACAATCAAAAATGACACTATATCGGAGCTTGCAAGAATCACTAACAAATGCTGTTCGCCATGGGCATTCCACAGAAATCATTGTGTCACTTCATTTTGAACCACAACAGATAAGATTGGATGTAGAGGATAATGGCTGTGGGGTAGAAGAGTGGAAGGATGGCTTTGGATTAACTGCAATGAAAGAGCGTGTAAGTCAGTCACAAGGAAGAGTCATTGTTTATTCCAAAAAAGGGGAAGGGACATTAATTTCATGTGTTTTACCGAAACAAGTACAACTGGCTAACGAGCAAATTCGCCTGTGTATTGTCGATGATCATTCTTTTATCAGAGAAAGTCTTCATACAATTTTGGGTGGACTGGATGATTTACAAGTAGTGGGAATGGCTGAAGATGGAGAACGGGCTTTGGAATTGTGCGAGAGACTAAAACCAGATGTAGTATTAATGGATTTAGAGATGCCAAATCTGGATGGGATTCATGCAACTAAAATGATTAAGAAAAAATGGCCAGACATTCGTGTACTTATTCTGTCAACCTTCCAGAATACAGAAAGGGCAAAAGAAATCATACGAAATGGTGCGGATGGATATGTATTGAAATCCATAGATTCGCGTGAACTAGCTGAATCAATTCGTCTAGTCTATCGAGGAGGCACGATGATTACTCATGACTTGTTCCATAGGATGTGGGAAGAAAATGAAGAAACAGGATTATTTGAATCACGATCAGCTGGAATAGAGTATGGATTGACGAAACGAGAATTAGAGATTTTGAAACTATTATCACAAGGAAGCCGTTATAAAACAATAGCTTCGACACTTTATTTGTCAAACGGAACAGTAAGAAATTACGCCTCCAATCTCTATGAGAAGCTAGGAGTTAAAAATCGAGAAGAAGCAGTACAAAAGGCAAAAGATATAGGACTACTTTCATGACTCTCCCACTTGAACTAGTTAGCTGAAGTTAATGGGGAACTTACAGATGATGCAGAACATCACTACCCAATCCCACATTTGAAACTACAATGAAAAATAAAGATTTGGAACGCTTCTGCTTTTTTGTGAACAAAGTTGTTTAAAAAGGTTATTTGGATTCTCATATCGAAAAAGTAAAACACTATAGACGAAGACTATAAAATGTGTAGACTATAACTAAATTTGAAACAAGGTTTAAGGTAGATAAATGTTTTATTGAAACCTATCTTTATAGAGGACTGGTAAATAGTTTTCATATTTGTTAGTACATCGGTCCTAAATCTAAAAGTAAAATAGGTATTTTTGGGTCAATAACATCTTTGATTTAGATGTTATTGACCCAATTTAGAAAATATCTATTAAGTTGCCACGAGTAATTTTAGAATTGAAAGAGGGAATTTCGTAAATTCGGGGATAATAATACTTACTAAATTAAAGCTCTCTATATAGAGAAGAATTTAGAAACTAAAGAAATCAGTGTGACGGTGCTTGATTGTAGTCAAATATAAAATATGTTGTTTTGAGTTGAAGTAAGATGTGTAATTGAAAAAGATAACAGGATAATATATTTCTAATCATTTAAAGGGAAGGGGATGTGATTGAGGTGAATAATACATATAATGAAAAGACGCATACATTGATTAAACAATTATTAAAAAAGTTTTCACCAAAAGTTCCAGGCTTTTCATATATTGCTAGTTTTGATAGCGGAGTAACTTATAAAGGTGCAGTTGGCTTAGCTTCTATAGAGAAAAATCTACCCATAACTACCAAAACCGTTTTTAATATAGCCTCAGTTTCTAAACAATTCACAGCATTTTCTATATTACTCTTAGAACAAGAGAGGAAATTGAGTTTAGATGATTCAATTGTAAAATTTGTCCCTTCTATAGGTGCATATGCTGAACCTGTAACATTGAGACATCTAATTCATCACACTGGTGGACTAGTTGATTATATGGAATTGGCTCAAGCAGAAAATATTAAATTTACTGATATATTAACTGTGGAAGAATCGCTAAAGCACCTTAAAAATCATCAAATTGCAAGATTCCCAGTTGGCACAAAATTTGAGTATAGCAATACAGGATATTTTTTATTGTCACTAGTGGTAGAGAAGGTAAGTGGCAAATCCCTACGTCAGTTTGCAAAGGAACGTATTTTTGATCCTTTACACATGAAAGACACAACAATTGTGGATTGCTACCCAACTACTATATCAGTTGCTAATGGATATTCGAGGAATGAGCAAGGAACATATAAAATCTATGAAAGCCCTTGGGAACATACAGGGGATGGAGCAGTTCATACAAATGTTGAAGATCTTGTAAGATGGGGAGAGAATTTAACTATAGGTACTGTTGGTGGAAATGACCTTGTTAAAAGGATGAGCGAAATAGGTCCAAAAATTTCTCCAACTGGAGAGACGATTATTGACAATGAAGATTATGCTTTTGGGCTAAGGCTTGCGGAAGGTTTTAACTGTAAATACTTAGAACATTCAGGAAGCTGGGCAGGCTATCGTTCACACTTCATGAGGTTTCCAGAAGTATCTTTGTCTGTTGTGGTACTAAGTAACTATGATGAATTTGACTCTAAAAAATATGCTAATGAAATAGCAGAAATTGTTTTAGAAAAGTAAAAAATAGGGCGTAGAAGACAGTATCTAGATTTGGTTAACCTCACGTTGTTTTAGGTTTAATTGATTATGAGAACGGAGGGCAAGCATATATTTATGCCTGCCTTTTTTCGTATTAAAAGGAACATAAATATTAATATTTATACAGTTAAAATAAATTAGAAATTCTTTAAATATAGATCAATTAATGAGGTCGGATTTTAAATTATTTTATTTAAAATATAAAAAATTATATATAATGATTATCAAACTTAATTTTATTAAAAATTGAAATATTAATTAATATTCCTACCGATATTAAATTGACCATTAAAGAACTTCCACCAAAACTTACAAATGGAAATGGGGTACCTGTAAGAGGAAATAGTCCTGTAATACCACCTAAATTTACAACAGATTGAATACCGATCATACATCCTATACCAATTGCTATAAAACTGCCGAATGGATCTACACATAATTGTGCAATTTTTAAGGAGCGAAGTACTATAGTCAAAACTCCAACCAATATAATAAATACACCAATAAATCCTAGTTCTTCAGAAACTATTGCCATTATAAAATCAGTGTGTGGTTCTGGCAGATAACCTGTTTTTTGTATACTATTTCCAAACCCACGACCAGTGATTCCTCCAGAGCCAATGGCAATAAAAGAATTTACAAGCTGGTATCCATTTCCTTGTGCATCAACAAAGGGATTGAAAATCGTAGTAATACGTGTCTTTTGAACTTCTGATAAACTATATTGAATCAAATAATATAAAATAGGTAACCATAAAATAGAACCGATGGTAGTTCTTTTGATTAGTAGATTTATATTTATTCCTGAGCAAAGAAATATGCTAAAACCTATACCTAATATTAAAAGTGCAGATCCTAAATTTGGTTGTTTAAAGATAAGAAAAAAAATTGTAACTAAAAAAAATAAAAGTTTTCCAATACCACTCCAGTTATTTTTAGCTTGTTCTTGTCGTAATGCAAAAAAACGAGCTGTTACAAGTATTGTTCCTAATTTAAGAAATTCAGCTGGCTGTATTCCAAAGATCCATGATTGAGCATTATTTACCACTTTTCCTTTCCATAAAACCATAATTAATAAAAAAATCCCCCCAACCATAATACAGATTGAGACTATTCGTTTTTTCCATATTTCATATGGGAGTAAAGCACAAACTATTAACCCTATTGTTCCTAAAAGTAGCTTTGTTAATTGAGAATCAACAAAATGTCTACTGTTATAACCGTAATGTTGGACAGCGACAATGGAGCTTGCACTATACATCATAATAATACCTAAAGTACATGTTATGAATAGAGGAAGGAGCAATAGATAATCGAGTTTTAATATTTTTTTCATTTTAATATCCTCCTGATTTAAAACAAAACATAATATTCCATTTGCTAATGAATAGAATCTTGTTCTCGTCAATTATTAAATATGACTTTTGTTTAGGAAGATTCTATTGCTTACTCCCTGTTTTTTTACGCAAAAATCCCCCTAGTATGTAACTAGAGGGATTCAAAATGGCATGACTAAATAAGGCTTTTCTCCCCCTAGTAGAGCTTTGGCACTATACAACGTAAAGTAATGAAAATTCATTACTTAGCTATCTTAAGAAGAGCCTTAATCCGACAATTCCTGTTCTACCCATTGGCGTCTTTCGACATTTTTGGGCAATAGCCTGTGTTTGCATAGGAGCCTCACCTAACAGGTTAAGCAATATAAATTTTATGTGTTTGTTTCGTGTAGCAAGCATAAATATATTTTTTTTGCTTGTCAAGCAACCATATTGCTAATTTTATCTGTTTTATTGCTTTATAGTCCTTTGAGAAATGATATGAGAAAATGTATGTAATCATTCTGTATAAGTATATATTTTCAACTTGTAGTGTATAGTTTGATTAAGTAGTTTAACCATATAAATTTGATAAACAGTAAAGAAGATTTTAATCATAAAAGAAGATTTTTTTATGAATGTTCTTTTGATATACAGAATGACTAATTATTCATCTTCTGTTATAAAGTTGGAATTTGTTTAAAAACAATAAGTTTCATATGTTTTATAACGTTTCTTCGAATTAAATCTATTTGAATTCTATGTTTTTTTAGGGGAATTTTAAATTTATAATAAAATATAATTTCATTTTCCATAAAAGGTTTTTTTATGAATGGAATTGAAAGTCAGTTGACAAATATTAAATTCTGGTTTAAATTTTGAAGTAATTTAATAAACTTTGTTAGGTGAGGCTCCTGTATAGAGAAACGCTGCTGCCCAAAAATGTCGAGAGACGCCAATGGGTCAACAGGAACGGTCGGATTAAGGCCCTTCTTAATGTAGCTGGTTATAAAAACCTATGCTATACAGTGCTAAAACTCAACGAGGGAGTGGTATACGATTTGATAGAAAGGCACCTCTGTGATTTTGGCAGAGCTGTCTTAATAATCATTTATTTGTATTGTAAAAAACCTTTACTCCTTTTTGAGTAAAGGTTTTTCTGTTTAATGTTATTTGTTTTATCTTGTCTATATTCAAAAAGGAGGTAATTCTAAATAATGAATTGATTGCAATGTAACTATTATTGCTCTAATAAAAAATTTAAGACAGATAAAATAAAACAAAACCACTCATGAAACTCTAGAGTCTCCCTTAGCAATATGAGGAGGAGTTAACATGAAGAAATTATTAAAGGAATTACTTGCAACCAAAAATAATTTGGATACAGAGAAGGTTTTACGTCTTCGGTCGTATGATGTTGCGCAAGAAGTAAAACGGTTTTCAATTGAAGATCAAGTTATATTGCTAAATATGATTCCTGTATTAAAAAGCTCTAAAATTCTTCATTATATGAGTGCAGAAGAAAAATATAATATCTTAATTCACTTATCTGAAAATAAAGCTAAAAAGTTACTAAATTTACAACCGATTGATGAATTAGTAGATTTACTTCTAACGGTTCATCCGGAAAAACAGGCTAAATTAATGGCGTATCTAGATAAAATTACAAAACATAACGTAAAAAAATTGATGACTTTCAAACCTGAAACGGCAGGAAGTCTTGTTACAAGTGATTTTGTTGCAGTTAGAGGAAATTGGTCAGTAAAAATGACATTGAAGTACATTAGGGAACATTCTGAAAATGTAGAATCAATATCTTATAGTTATGTTCTTGATAGTCATGGTTATCTTGAGGGAATCGTTTCCATACATGAGTTATTACTAGCAGCAGATGAAGAGATATTATCTACTATCATGATTCAAGAGGTAATTTCAGTACACGCTGAAGTTGACCAGCAAGAAGTTGTAAAAAAGTTATTGAATTATAATTTAGCAGCAATACCTGTGACAACAGCAAATAATAAAATGATTGGTATTATAACATTTGATGACGTAATGAATGTTATGGAAGCAGAAGCTACAGAAGATATTCAAAAGTTAGGCGGAAGTGAACCATTGAACCAATCTTACTTTGAAGCTAGCATTTTGAGCATTTTCTTAAAACGTCTACCATGGTTATTACTTCTTTTTGTTGCTGAGGCATATACAGGTACAGTATTAAAGTATTTTGAAGACGAAATTGAAACTGTAGTTGCTCTTGCTTTCTTTGTTCCATTATTAGTAGGTACTGGAGGGAATACAGGAACACAGGTTGTAGCAACAATTACTCGTGCAATCGGTATTGGAGAGGTCAAATTTAAAGACATTTTCCGTGTAATGAAAAAGGAATTTGCAATTGGTATGCTTCTTGGACTTGCACTTGGGATAGCTGGGCTCACTCGTGCTTATATGTTAGGAGTTGGAACAGAAGTTGCACAAGTTGTAGCAATTACTTTATTATTTATTGTTATTTGGGCCTCTCTTGTAGCAGCTGTTTTACCTTTGATTCTAAGAAAATTAAAGCTAGATCCTGCAGTTGTTTCAGGTCCATTTATTACAACATTTGTTGACGGAACAGGATTAGTAATTTATTTCATGGTTGCAAAAACGTTATTAAATTTATAAATATACACTTAAAAAACGAAATTTGGAATAAGTATTTTTCCCTAATTGCTAAAATATAGCGGGGAATTCAGGCATGAGGAAATCAAACACTTTTGTCTTTAGATAAATAATATTTTAATGGATTTATTGAATGTAATGAATGCTGGAGGATAAAACTATGAAACATCTCAGAAAAATCTTCAAACGAATTTTGCTTCTATTGTCTATTTTCATGCTTATTGGCATAGGAATGTTATTTGGTACTAGCTATGGCCGGGAGCTTCGCATAACAATGGCTGGTAGTATACTAACTTCTCAGCATCCGCAATATGCGAAATATACATTCTTATCCCAAAAGGAACTAGATAAATTGCAAGATAGAATTAATCATCCGAAATGGTCAAACAGTGATGAGCATATTTATAAAAAAATAGCAGGAAAAAGATTAGAAGAATTAAGAAATCAGCCATTAGAAATTGATGTAGAAACAATTAAAAGTAATAAAGATAGTCGTTTTCTTTTCGAAGGGAAATTAGTTACTATTAGTAATCCCTTCAATGTTAAACTTGTTAGCCATCAAGGAACACAGGGCGCTAACAGAGGAGAAAAAATTAGCGTAATGGCAAAGCGTAATCATGCACTTGTTGCTGAGAATGCAAGTGGGTTTGCTGATGAAACAGGAAGGGGGGGAGGAAATGTTGCTACTGGAATAGTAATAGAAAATGGGAAAGCTATTGATACGAATATGGATAGTAATACCTCTACAATTATTACGGGTTTAACAAAGTTTGGGCAAATGATAACAGGAAATTATTCTACCCAACAACTTTTGGATAAACAAGTCGTTTCAGCAGCAGGATTTATGCCACAGTTAATTGTAAATGGAGAAAAAATGATTACAGAAGGAGACGGTGGTTGGGGTTCTGCCCCACGAAGTATTATGGCCCAAAAAGAAGATGGTACAATTATGTTTCTAGTCATTGACGGTAGACAGACGCATAGTATAGGAGCTACGTTAAAAGAGTGTCAAGATATCCTATATGAAAAAGGAGCTATTAATGCGATGGCAATGGATGGAGGTTCTTCTGCTACCCTATATTTAGGGGGAAAAGTTATAAATTCGCCTTCCACATTATCTCATGAAGATCGTTATTTACCGAATGCTTGGGTGGTAACAGCAAATTCAAAGCAAAAAATAAAGATGACAATAGATGGGGAAAAGATAAATCCCAAAACATTAGATGAAATTGGTACAAATATATAAAATAATTTATGAATTAACGACATCTATGTATTTTTAAAATTTATCTGCTAAGCATACGTAGTGAAAAATCTTGTTATAAAATAATATTGAAATCTTACTAATCCTGTTTATTTTCTGAAAAACCGAATCCATTTGGAAATTGAGATGTTAAGTAATATTTCTATTGCTATTAAATTAAATATTAAAGAGTCTTCACTAAAACTAACAAATAGAAATGGTGTAATTTTAAGAGTAATCCTGTAATATCAAATAAATTCACAGCAGATCTCCAACTATGTATTTTTTACACAATAAAATAAAGATTGAACCGAATAATGCACCTTATTTAAATGTCGTAATAAAAGTCCAGCAAAATAAAATTGCTGAACTTTTATTCTTTATTCTTTCCTAGTCTACCTAAGCTATCTTTAATAGTTGTTTCCCCAAGTTGAGTATATAACAATGCTGTATCTTGACTAGTATGTCCAAGTTGCTGCATCACTTGTAACGAGTCTTTCTCTTCCATGTATAACTTATTTGCCAATGTATGTCTTAATTTATGAGGAGACATTCTTTTTCCATAGGCCTTAGTATATTTTTCTACTATATCTTGGATGGCCCTAACTGATAGAGGCTGTGCAGTATGTTTATACTTCGATAAAAACACATTTTTTAATTCTTTTCCTGGTGCATATTTGCTATCTCTAATTTCCGTATACTTTTCAAGATCATTTAACGCAATTGGAGTAATCCATACTGAATCTTCTTTATTTCCTTTTCGTATTACATCAATTAGCCTTTCTTTTATATTTATATCTTCCATACGGAGATCGGCCAATTCACTTACACGAATACCACTACCAAGAAAAAGGGAAAGAATAGCTACATCACGATCTTTGTCTCTTAGAAAATAGAACAATTGATGTTTTGTTAAAGATTTTTCATGTTCGTACTTAACGTAATTTAAAAATTCTTGATCGTCATCATTATGAAATATCTTAGATCTCATACGTTTTGCACGGGCATTTAATGTTTCTTTATCTTTATGTATTTCAATTTTGGCCATTACATTTCTATAAAAATAACATTCTCCTTCATCATTCTCTGATAGGGAAGTAAGGTACTTGAATAAAGACTTTAAGGCTGAAATTTTTCTGTTAACAGAGGAATTCTGCATGTTTTGTTGTAGTTTTAGAAACCTCATGAAGTTCTCAACATCTTTTTTCTTTAAATTCTCCAAATCAGAGAAGGATATGTCTTTAATAGGCTTAAATTCAATAATTTGTTCAGATAATAGCCAGTTAAAGAAGACCCTAAAATCATATACATAATTCAGTAGGGTGGAGGGAGAGGCATCATGCAATTCTTTGTACTCCACAAATTCTTCTATGTAAAAGGGCATTTCATTTAGATTCTCGTATAATTTTTTACGATGTACGGATTTTTGACGTTGCTTGCTGTAATCCATAAAAATCACCTCATATATACTATAACAGAAAAAGAAGGCGAACACAAGTTCGCATTAAATTCAATTTTTACACAAACTTATTTACATAATTAAATTATGAGATGCTAAAATATAATCAATAGTGAAAGGAATTATGTATTTACTCAAATAAAAATTATAGATAATTAAGTGAGAAATTCGTATTTAACCATAAAAAATGGTGGGAAAACTACAAATGTATTTAAAATAAAACAATTTTTATATATAAATTCATGCAAAAAAATCAATATATGAAAACAGTTTAAAATTCGTTATCTAACATGTATTAGTTAATTTAATCATGATTTTGAGGAATTAATTAGTTTAACATAAGAAAAAATCCTATATATTAAAAGGTAATTTACTATGAAATTTTTCAATGAACAGTTCAGTATTTAATAATTTCTATATAAAATATGAATTATATAGCTACATACAAATATACCAAGATTCATGTGATTGAGCTTAAAAGCCCTAAATACGGTATTAGATTTTTATTTAACTATCCTATTGTTCGTAAAATTGGTATTTCGTGCGAAGTTATGGGGTGTTTTTTTTACTTCTTCATATTAACTTTTATGCTCATCTAACACACTACGTCATTCACTTTACCCTTTCATCAGTCTCAGTATCATTTAGTATCATTTAGTATCATTTAGTATCATTTAGTATCATTTAGTATCATTTAGTTTCGGCTACATTCCACTATACATATTAATATTGACTATACGATTGCTTATAGGACATATTCAGTATATATACTTAAATACAAAACAATTAACTCTAATCGCTTAACGCTAAATAGATTGTATTTCTCACAAAACTTGTTTGTCTATGATGTCGAAATAGAGTGTTTCCTTTAGTGCTTTTATATTGTACTTGGTTTAGCTGATCATTCAGCTAAACGTGATATTAATACAGATTTCAAAATATAACTTCTAAAATTCCCTTCGATCTCAATAACACAAGTATTCTTTTTTATTTGAGATTCATTGAACTCTTATGGGGCTATTGTCACATGCCCATCAACTTAGGGAAACAAGTTACCCCCAAAATGATTAAAATATATTTCAAGTCTACACAAGCATGAAATTTCCATTTAGAGGGCATTTTAATACTTTAGTTTGATAGCAAAACATCTATATATAAGGTTTTTGACTAAAATAGGTCTCCAGTCATTACAGCCATAAACTCCTTAAAAAACTGTTCATAATCCATTTGTATTGCAATCCGATGTTTGGGACGATTACCGAATGTTTCTGGTTCAAAAGTAGATCTAAAATCCCCTATACTTTGTCCTCTCGCAGTGTCAAGTACATTAACTGTTACCGCTGATTGATGGTACGTAAAAATATCATCACGATTAATCGCAATTAATGTAAGCGCATCATGAACCGGGCTACCTAGTATTCCAGGAACTTTTTTTTGATAAAATTGATAATAGTAATAGTCTAAAAGAGGCTTTAAAAATTTAGTTTTTCCTTTAGAGTGGATATAATTGACCATTTCTGGTGTTACAATAGCCGATTGTGTAACATTCAACGGATAAATTGATAGATTCTTTGCGTATCTCATTACAATATTGGCAGATCCAGGATCGCCATAAAAGTTAGCTTCAGCTATGGGAGTAACATTTCCTGGATATAGAAATGCTCCTCCCATAATATAATAAGACTGTACATATTCCATCACATCTCCATAAAGGAGAAATAAAGTTGCCAGTGAAGTTAGCCTTCCGGTATTCACAATAATAAGTTCATTTTTATGCTGCTTAATAAGTGTGAGAACCTCAAAAAAATTCTCAAATGTCTGAATCTCTAGTCCTGGGTAAATGGGCCCTATCCCAAATTTACCGTGAACTTCTGGATAAAAAGTTTCAGCTTCTGAAGACATGGAATGCTCCGCCCCACCAAAAACTTTTATATACTCTTTTCCTACGCTTTTAAGTAAAAAGCGAACATTTCTAACAACTTCAGCTTTAGGTACGTTCCCATAGTCTGCAACAATTCCTATAACATCAATTTTATCTGTCAAATGTGCATATATGATAGCTATCGTATCATCAATTCCAAAATCTCCAAAAAACAGTACTTTTTTCCCCATACAATGTTTCTCCTTCATTTTACTAGTTTTTAAAACAGATTATTATTATGTATCGTAGGATAAGATTGTTCCCATATTTTTTTGTAATATGGTATGTAAAGGAATTCATCTAATTAACATACACTTTCGTTAATAATGAGCAAATTCCTTTTGTATGGAATTAAATAGTATGGAATTATTAATCTTAACAAGTTTTGTCTGATACTCTATACTCATTATGTGGTCCTCAAAATGAATAAAATACGTTTTTCTTTCTGTAGAATTATAGGAAAGGATGGCGTTTTTGATATGAACTTATTGATTTTTGATGGACTAGAATTGTTCTCTAAAGAGTTGTAACGTTATATGTCACTTGATGTTTTAGAGGAATTAGCTATAAAGTTTGGGTTTGTGAAACGAAAAAGTAAATACCGCGCACAAGATTTAGTACCTTCTTCTAGCAAGACTTCAACTTTGTATACAAACTATTCATGCTGAGAAATCAATACATAATTGATTTCCCACAATGCTTGCGTTAAATAAAAGGATGCGAAGTCTTAGAATAAACTTCGCATCTTTTTTAATTCTTCCATAGTACCTTCATTTGATACTTCCACCAACTACATAATCAGGATAACTGTCTTTCTTTATGGGTTTACCTAACTTGTTTTATTGTATTTTTTATAGTGTCATACAATGTTTATTATTCTGGACATAGATCAAGTACATCATGAAACATAGTATATTCTACAGTCACCTGAGGGCCAAAAATTGTTACCCCTTCTGGGAATTTGAGACCCATTACAACCTCATTTACTTCTGCATAGGATAGTTGTGTATAATTTTTAGATGTTAAAGATTTAATGACTTGTTGTTCTAACTCCAATTGTTGGATCGTATAGGGCTGTGTGTCATATCCATCTAAAGTGGACATGAGCGACGCATCATCAGGACAGGCCACTGAAAATTCATGTTGTAAGTAAAATACGGGTGCCAATTTTGAAATTAATAAAGTACTTCTGTATTTTACTTGTAAATTATCTTTTTTATAAGTTTCAAATTTGAATACAAATTTTTCTGCTGGCCATATATCATCATTGTAGAAAGGTGTTGTTTGAATGCGTGCATTTTGAATAAATACAGTTAATTCTTTTGGTAATTCAATTTTGTTTTTACACCTAATTAAATATTCATTCGCGTTACCATTTACATAAAAATATTGTATTGTTTTTTTTACCAATTCATTCATATATAAATCCTTTCTTAACCCATTTTCAAATCATGTCCCCCAGATTTATCAGCCTGTTTTGTTGAGTTTAAATTAAAGTCTACTTCCCCCTGGTGTTTTCCATTCTTATTAAGTACTTCAAATCTTCCATGTTGTGTATCTACAGCATAAAGATTTTTTGTTTTTGAATCAACATATACGTCCCTTTTATTAAGTCTGCTTATTTTATTGTTCTTTTCCCAACCGTTTTGCTCTGCAATGCCTTTTGAGGCTATTTTTATTTCAGCAGCTTTTTCATTTATATTCATTTTTTCGATTTTTTTATCAAAGGCTGCTACATCGAAAGAACCTGTAGATACATTTTTTGTTACATTACCAAGTTTCTGTGCATTTTTCTCGAGATCTCCTAATTTACCAAAGGTACGGCCAATTACTTTTGGTGTACCACCAGTAACTGCAGTAAGCGTCCCCCATACAAAGTCACTTGGCGCATATTTATCATGAGTAAACATTTCCTCGCCCGTAAAGAGCTGTATACCTTGTTTTACTTCTCCAATTCCAGGAGCTAAATCAAGGAATAATGAAGTTTGTTTAGCGGAACGTTTTTGTTCTTCTAAATATTCCAGCTGAAGCAACCTCCATTCATGGTATTACTAATAAAACTGTCCACGATGCACCATCGTGGACAGTAATGTATAAAAAATTATGTGAAGTTACTGCAGGAAAAAGTCTACTTATTTATTGTATAATAGTAATAATAATAAAGTTATTGAATTTTGATTATTAAAAGCTAAGAGCCTTACTACATTCTACGTAGTAAGGCTCTTTAAAGTTGTTTCAAATTACATCCATCTGTTTATATAATACTTAAAAAATGAATAATAAAGTTGTTTACTTCTTATTGAACTAACGCATCTGTTCGTTTAAGTGTAACTCTTTACAATTACTTGATATTATATAGGTGAATAGAAAGATAAATTAAAGTTTAGTTTCGTAGTTGTAAAAGGAGGTTATTTATATTATTCTCTTATAATTTTCCAAAAAGGAGAGTTTATGAAAAAGATTATTGTTTTTGTATTAACAATATTTATATTATCCTCAGGATTCGCAACACAAAGTTATGCGTTGTCAGATTCGCAATCTGCGGCAATACAAGCGTTGCTAGATGATGCCTGTCGTATATCAGGTGTGCCGGGAATGTCAATCTCAATACTTGCTGATGATGAAGTGTTCTACTTTTCTTCAGGGTATGCAGACCGTGAAAAGGGTTTGTCTGCAAGTGAAAATACACTCTATGAGTTAGCCTCAGTCAGTAAAGCTTTTACCGGTATGGGTATTATGCTGTTGGAAGAGAAAGGGCTGCTCTCAATGACTGACCCTGTCCAAAAATATTTACCTTGGTTTACGTTAAAGTATCAAGGGAAACCTGTTGATATGCAAAGTCTTACACTAAATAACTTTCTTCACCATACCAGTGGTCTAACAAATATTAGGCATACTCAAAATATTCCACAAGGCAATACACCGGATATGTTGCAAAAGACCGTGGAAATGCTCGTGGATGCTGAATTGGCGTTCCCTCCCGGTGAACAGTATAACTATGGAACCGTTAATTATGACGTATTGGGTTTGGTTATTGAGATTGTGTCGCGGCAAAGCTATGAAGACTTTATGAAGGAACAGGTATTTCAGCCATTAGGTCTTCACCAGACGTATGTTTATAAAGAAGATGCTCAAGCGACTGGGCAGTTGGCACAGGGCTACCGTTCTTCCTTTTTTATGACAACTCCATTTAAAGCTCCGGATTATGCTGGGAATAAACCGGCAGGCTACATCATTTCTAATACAAAAGATATGGCGCGTTGGATGGGCATACAGATGGGTATTGTGCAGGACATACCCGGAATATTTCACACGGTTATCAAAAAATCACATAGGGGTGATATGTCTGTTCCGGCTGTCAACGGTATGTATTATGCGGCAGGTTGGTCCGTAAACGCCGAACAAACGATTATAGAACACACTGGGGGCAATCCAAATTTCAGAACCGAAGTAGCCATACTGCTAAATGAACGAACAGCCGTCTCCTTGCTGAGCAACGGCGCAAATACCAATATAAACATGGTACTAAAAGTTAAAGATATATTAGAAGGCAATCTAACTCAGTCATATGAAATAAGCGGCACACAGCTTTTGGATATCATTTTGTCGTCTATCACAATTATCCTTTGCCTATTGACCGTTTTGCTATTTCTCTTAGGATTGCGCAGAAGGAAAACGAATGAACGGCAGCCAATGACAAAAAAGAGAATAACCGTAACAGTTATTTTCCTGATCGCTACGATTGTCCTGGGTATACTGTGCTGTGCTTTCGATTGGTCAACAATACTTATTTGGCAAACATATAGTGTTCTTACAGCTTTGATTTCGTCAGTATTATTAACAGCAAGCATTACATGGTTTGTATACACTCACCGATAAAATACCTCGCTCCCAAGATAAGCAAAATGTTAAGTAATTAAATTTCAATTTATCGGTATGCTTAATTTGAAAAACATAAGACACTTCGGTGTCTTTTTTAATATCATCGACAATTTTCCCAGTCAAACCTAATTACTATTACTTCCACTAACCTGCTCCGTTCGTGGAATAAGGATTTTTAAACAACTTTATTATTTCTGCACATTTATAACGCTGAATTTGATTTAGGCATGATAGAAAACACTTGTATTGCTTACAATGTAGAATTTAAGGATTTTAAATCCACATGTGTTATGAAAATGTACGGCGATTATGTTGATTCAAAAAAATGGATTTCATTAAGTGATGCAACGGAATTAACGATTAAGCATCGAGCAGCAGCTGACTGTTTTGCTGTCCTGGAATTATTTCAACAACTCAAAAATAATCAAATAGATTAAAATACTGTAAATAGGGATAAATTACTAACATAAAAATAAGCACATCCTGTAAAAACAGATGTGCTTATTTTTTAATTTTTATGCGTTTTTACGTTTTAAGAAAATAACTCCACCAACAATTAACAGTAATGCACCTGCAGCCATAGAGATCCAACTTGTTAGGTCAGCACCTGTTTGCGGTAACCATCCAATTTTAGATTGAATTACTTTCTTAGGTTGTGGTTGTTCTTTCACTTGCTCTATTGGTTGTTCTGAAGTTGGAGTATTTTTATCTTGATGCGGCTGTTCTGGTTTAGGTTGTTCCGGTTTTACTTCTTTAAATTTCACTGTTTGACCCTTATCTTCGATGTCAACGTGAATAGCTACCAAGACATTATCTTGATACAATTCTTCAAACACTACCACTTCTTTACCTTGTAATGCAGAAGCATTAAATGTGAAATCGAGTGCAATAGAACCATTTTTCTCTTTTGCAGTAAACTTAGATTCTACTGTTATTTCTTTACCATCAACTAATAATGGCTTGTTTGTTGTTTTATCCATTAGTTTACCTCTTACTACGTACTCTTTACCAACAATCAAGTCTTTGTATTCCACTTTATCTTGGATTGTTACAGTTTTAGAAGCGTCTAACTCTTTAGAACCATCAGCTTTATTTGTGGCTGTCGTTTTAATAAAAGGCTCTACAAATCTAACTGTTTGACCTACATCGTTAATGTCAGCGTGAGTTGCAATTATTTGCCCTTCATGCAATAAGTCTTCAAACACAACTACTTCTCTTCCTTGCTGCTCAGCACCAACGAAAGTAAAGTCTAATGTTACAAAACCATTCTTTTCTTTTGCAATAAATTTAGTCTCAGCCGTTACTTCTTTACCATTAATTAATAATGGTTCGTTAATAGCTTTGTTCATTAATTTACCTTTTACAGTGTACTCTTTACCAACGACTAAGTTAGTGTACTCCACTTTATCCTGGATAGTGATAGAATCCTTTGAATGAATCTCTTTTCCACCATCAGCTTTGTTTGTAGCAGTTGTTTTTACTGATGGCTTAACGAACTTAACTGTTTGGCCTTTATCATTGATATCAGCATGTGTAGTAACAACTTTTCCGTCTTTTAGTAACTCTTCGAATACTACTACTTCTTTTTCTGCTAAACCAGTTGCATCAAATGTGAAGTCTAATGTAATAGAACCATTTGTTTCTTTTGGTGTAAACTTAGTTTCAGCCGTTACTTCTTTACCATTTACAACGAATGGTTTATTAGTCTTTTGATCCATTAATTTACCTTTTAAAGTGTACTCTTTACCTACTAGTAGGTCTTTGTATTCCACTTTATCTTGGATTGTTACAGGCTTAGAAGTGTGCATTTCTTTTGTACCATCTGTTTTATCAGTTGCTGTTGTTTTAATTGAAGGAACCTTTTCATCTTTTACGATATGTTTAATGATTTGACCATTCTCTTTGATCTCAAATGAAAACGTCTCTTCATTTAAGATATAACCTTGTGGTGCAAAAGTTTCTTTATATGTGTATTTTCCAAATGGTAACTTTTCAAATTTTGCGATACCTTTATCATCTGTTTTTCCTTTCACTACTTCTTTTCCTGATCCGTTATAAATCGTAAATTCCGCATTTGGAAGCTTGTTGTTGCCATTCGCAACATCTACCTTTGTAATTTCCAAATCACCTTTGATAAGATGATTAACTGCTAATAGCTCAATAATTTTTCCATGTTCTTTTATTTCGAACAAAATTGGTTCTTTAACAAGAACGTAACCATTTGGAGAAGTCTTTTCTACAAATGAATACTTACCATACAATAAATCTTTGACGTTAATCTCGCCATTTTTATCTGTCTTATATTCCCCAATTACTTTTCCACTTGCATCTTTTAACTCGAATACTGCACCTTCTAATTTTTTACTAATATCTTCGTTATCTACTTTTAGTAGTTTTACACTACCTTTTACTTCGGTGTTTTCTACTGTAAAAGTAAGTGTTTTATTGTGCTCTTTAATTTCAAAAGGATACTTTGTTTTATTTCCAATATATCCATTTGGTGTTTTTGTCTCTAAGAAATAATACTTACCAAATGTAAGGCCTTCAACATTTGCAATTCCATTTTCTTTTGTTACTGCCTTTTTCACTTCTTTTCCATCTTCAGTAAAAACAGTGAATTCAACATTAGGTAGTACTTTACCTGAATCACTAAGTTTTTTTATTTCAATGTTCCCTTTTGCTTTGTTGTTTACTATTTGAACAGCCCCTGTTTCTCCTGTCTTAACCTCAATAGTTTGTGGTTTATCACCTAAAACATAGCCTGTTGGCGCTTTTATTTCTTTTACAGTATAAGTACCAATGGGTAGATTATTTAATTCTGCAGTACCATCAGCACCAGTCGTGATTTTTCCAACTGATTCATTATTTGCATTAAAAACCTCGAATACCGCACCAGCTAATACTTCTCCATTTTCTCCAACTTTTTTAATTTTTAAAGAACCAGCAGCTTCCCAATTTACTGCAAGATCACTACTAAGCTTTTCTTCATTTCTTTCTAGTAGTACTGTAGCATTCTGAACAGTATCAGTACCGCGGTAAGCAATTGCTTGAACTTTAGTTAAATTAGCAGCAACACTTAGGTTAAATTCACCTGTTCTTGTATTTTTAGGAATTTGGATACGGAATTTTTCTCCAACTGAAAGCTGATCTCTCACTTCCCCATTTTCACTAACAATTTTAACTCCATTAGGTGCATTTTTCGCTACTACTTTATAAGAGCCACTCTTAGCGTTTGTTTGTACTGTATACAAATTTGTTTCAAAAAACTCACCTTTTAATTCTGCTTTCTGCTTTTCAGCAGGAATCACGTTCATAAAAATATCTTGAGTATCTTGGCTATTATTTGCTGCATTGATAATTGCCTTAGCCGCTTTTTCAACATTTTTATTCGCATGTTTTAGTTCATTTACCTCAAGTTGACCTAATGCATTCCAAACTGCAAGCTGAGTCGCGTAATGTGCTTCATTCTGACTAGCTACTCCCAGCTGCCCGACACTTTTTTGTGGGAAACCGTTTAATAGGACCCTATATACTATATTATCTGTTTTCCCCATTTCAGGAAGATCTTCACCATTTGGTGATTTTAGTCCAAGAGTTAAGCAATACGCAATTTTACCGCTAGAATTTTTAATCATTTCGGTTCGAATGTACTTGCCTAAACTATTACTATAACTCCAGTCCATAGAATATTTCTCGTGCGTCATAACCTCTGCACTAGCCCTTGGTAAAAATACATTAAGGAATAATGCCAGTACTGATAATAATGTAAAAACTTTTATAATAACTCTCTTACTCAATTTTGAAACCTCCCTAAAATAAATTAATCTGAGCTTATATCGCAATATCTAAAACATTCACGATCAACCCGACTCTCATTATAAAACAACAAATTCTAAATATTAAACAAATTGATTAAATAGTCAAAAAAATTACACATTTTCATGTTTTTCAAGTTTTTATCTGATTTTACTATATACAAATTCTGAAAAATCCTACGATTAACAAAACAAAAATGTATGTTAAGTATGTAAATACAATTTATTTACTCAGGTTATTATTCTGCTAACGTATACACCCTTTACTACAAGGAAATCAGAATACGATTTTGGCAGATATATTGTGCTAGTAAACCTTTATAGAACATATAAGAGCCCTCCCCATTCAGGACGGCTCTTACATGTTCTATAAATGAATTCAATTTTATAAACTGAGTTTTGTATGATAAATTTCAATAACTTTTTAAAATATTCATTTGATATAGATTGAAGTTCGCATTGTATTAAATGGAGCGTTAATAGATGTTTTTTGGTATTCAAATGTTCCCTGCTGATGCCCAGAAGCATCCCACTTATAATACCAACCAACAATTGGTTTTCCACCAATTATAGTAGAGCCAATACTTTTCACATTAAAACCATTCATTTTCGCAAATGGGTTTTGACCATATCCCATTTCCTTCGTAGTAATATATAAGTATTTTCCCCCGTGGTCACGTGTTGTGCTAAAACTGTTTGGATTAATCGTTTCTACTCCGCCCTGCTCTGACTCTACTTGTACGACATTTAGTGAAGTAAGTGGTGCTGCAGGTCCAGCAGAAGCTTCTGTTGCCATTCCTAATCCGACAAACGCAGTAATTGCTAACGATGAAATACCAAGTGCTGCTTTTTTAAACATAAAAACATCCCCTTCCATCTATTGTTTTCTCTTTCATTTCCAATATAATCCTATTAATTCTATAAGTATATAGTTTGAAACTATAGAAAAATTAGTGGGAATATTCTATCTTATGTTTCTGCAGTTATATGATCTATTCAGATACACTTCTAACCTATGAACCTATTTGGTTTTTGTTTTGATTCATCCTTCCATGCCTTATTATGACCATTATCTCTAGAGGCATATTATAAGATGAAGAAAGAAACGAGAGAAAAAGAAATTTTATGGATGTATTGAATCAGAAAAGGATTGATAATGCAAGATTGCATTTCTTATTTGGATATATTGATGTGCAATTAAATAGAACTGCTCAACATTTTTCGTTAAAGATAGTCTTTCAACTTCTAACTACCTAGTGAACTCAAGTAAACGCATCTTAAGTCATTTTAATAGGTATAAAAAACACCTTATTTGCTATAAGGTGTTTTTTATATTTGGGGTACCGTTACACATCCATCAACTTAAGAATTTTATAACACCCCAAAACAAAATTTTAAATTTTTCTACAGTTATTTATGTAAATTCAACTCGTTTTTTTCGTTTTCGGGAACAATGCATTTCTTAAGTTAATGGCGATGTAACAGGCCCCCCCATTTGTTCGGATGCTTTATCTGACTTTTCTATATTCATAAATTGATAATATTAAACCTACTACAAAAATAAAGGAAATACTACAAATACCAATAGGATAATTAATAAAAGTTCTTCCAATTCCTTCATGAGGACTAAATATTAATGGTACTATCCAAGGATACAATACATTCCCATGTACATTAACTAAAATTAAATTCAAAAATAAAACTATACAGATCAGCAAGACTACTGTGAGAAAGCTTTTCCATTTAATCGCAAAAAATGACGCTATAGGTATTAAACAAAAATGCATAATCGCCATTAATGAAACTATTTTAAGCTGTTGAATAAATAAACCATATGTAAAAGGAAGATCAGTAATTAACATACCTAAAAAGAAAGGAAGAAAGAGCAGTATAACCATTGTAAAAACAATAAAGCTAAATACAATTTGCAATTTACCGCAATAAAATTTTAATTTAGGAATAGGACTTGTAAATAAAATAATATTTGTCCCTTCTTGATATTCTCTAGCAAATATATATCCTGTAAAAATATAAAAAATAGCAGTACCTGTCATAATGTTAAAAAACATATAATTTGTCTTATAATATGCGTTCCAACCTGTTTCAGTAATAGAATATTTAGGATTAACGGCGTAAATAAAAAATACAAGTAATATAGGAATCAATTGCAACGCAGTAGTAATATATATTAATTTAGAACCTTTAAATTTAATAAGTTCAGATTTTATTATCGATTACACTGATTAATCCCTCCTGTTATTTGCATGAAATAATCCTCTAAATCAAGATAATCATAATTTATGGGTCGAGACAGTTGTTTAGCTTCTTCTACAGAAGCTACAAATTTATCCCAGGGCATGACTGTTTCTAATACCACAAAAGGATTCACATTTTCTTCTCAAGCTTTAATTAACGCAGTTCCTAAGTCTGCATAATGAAGAATTTTTTCATTTAGCGCTTTTCCTTTTTTTATGGATATCCTCTTGCTGCTTTCTTCCCTTTAAAAGAAACTAAATCACCTGAGTCCATATAAATATAGAACTCAGGTGATTTAGTTTCACTTTTTAAATACTATCTACTTGGCAGAGGTGTATTTCAAAGGAATAGAGCAAACTTTTTATCAAATGCATATTATTTAGTTTTACTTAAAAATCCAAGAACTTCGTTGAAAGTATCTTGACCAGCTGAAGTATTCATTTTAAATTGAAATTCATGTCCTAACTCCCCAAAAACATTTTTATCAAAGAAAAGACTATCTACTAATACACCTTCTCTTTGTAAAGCAGAAACTAATGCTTTTCCTTGATTTTCAAATGACGCCGTATTACCATCTGTTATAAAAGTTGGTGGATAATTTTTTGTGACATGATCTAAAACTGAGGCTATTTTCGTTTCGTTTAACCCTTCCCAATTTTTCTCACCTAAATACGCCCAACCAGCAGTACGCATAAATTCTTGTATTTCTTTAGTAGATTCTATTTTAGCTAATTCAGACATACTATATGGACCGCAAAATAACAATACACCCTTTATTGTTGTAGGGTCAACAATAGAATCAATCTTAGTTAACTTCGCGTACTCTGCAGATGTTTGAATATTAACAAATTGGCTAGATATCTGTGCCCCAGCAGAATCTCCTGCAAAATATACACGATCTAGTTTCAAGTCATACTTGTTTAAATTTTCTTTTATGTATTCGTAAGCTTCACCTAATTGTAGTACCGGTGTTGGATATGTACTTTTAGGAGCAAGGGCATAGTTGATATTTACCACTATATAACCACGAGAAGCCAGCTCTACCGCATAACCCGTAATATCTGATTTATCCCCTCCCACAAATCCACCTCCATGTACCCAAAAAATAACAGGTGTAGTTTCTTTATGGTTTTTTGGATAAACTAAATCTAATGTACCATCTGGAAATTTAGAATTATAATTAATATCCTTGACTCTTATTGTTTCCTTTAGGGCATTTCTATAATTGTTAGAAGGTTCAAACATCCCACCTTCAAATGCTTTTTTAATTAAAAATGCTTTTGGATATGGCGAAAAATTCCAATAACTGACTCCCATGATACCCAAGGCCAACACTATTATAAGAAATATAAACATCCTTTTTTTCCATAGACCCTTAGGCTTTTGTTGTTTTATTTTCATTTTAAAATTCTCTCCGCTCCTTAAGTGTCTAACCTCAGCCTTTCCTACGAAATTACTTTTATTCATTTAGTTGCTGTATAGTTTGTTTTGTCTTTTCTAATTGTTTTACTGTTAACTCATATTGAGATGATGAGTATACAAAGAAGACAACATCAATTACTAATAGTTGGGCAAATCGAGAACTAGTTGCCGCACTGCGAATTTTCGCCTCAGGGGCACGTGCCGTAAATAAAGATACATCTGCTAACTCGGAAATTTTACTGCTTCCTGAACGAGAAAGGCTAATTGTTTTCAGTCCTAGATTTTTGGCTGCTTTCATTAGCTCTATCACATCACTTGTTTCTCCACTATAAGAAACCCCCCAAAACAATGCATTTTGGGATTGGGTAGCCAATGCGACTGCTAACAAATGTCGATCTGAAATTGCATAAGCTTTTTTTCCTAAACGAATCCATTTCTGTGCTACATCCTCTGCAATAAGAAAAGATGCCCCTACTCCATAAATGTAAATAACTTCTGCTTCTTTTAGAAATTCGACTGCTTTTTCAATAGATTTCGTTTCTAATTGCCCCACAGTATCATGAAGTGTTTGTACTGTATTAGATAACGTTTTATCAATTACGGATTGTACTTTTTCATCAGGTTCAATATCAAAATACCCGACATGATGTATATGCTTTATTTCAGCATATAGGCGTGCTTTCAAGTCTGGAAAACCTGTTACCCCTAATGACCGACAAAAGCGAACAACAGCTGCACTACTTGCTTCTGCTTCTTTTGCTAATTGATGTATTGTCATTTGAGTCACCTCTTTTGTGTAAGAAAGAACATATTGTGCTATCTTTTTCTCAGAGACAGGTAGCTCATCTAAAACTAATTCTATTTGTGTTCGAATACTATTTACCGTCAATTATTCCAACTTCTTTCCTTTTTTTATTTCTTCTATAAAAATTTCACCTATTACTCTCCTTGATTTACCTACCACTTTACGACTTTTGGCGAATATAACGAGAACAAGTTTTTGTAATTGGATCTTATCAGATATCTTTAGTATACAAAAAACGTAGATTTACGCCTACTGACATTCGTCTCCCATCTAAAATTGGTACTTCACAACTTCTCGTTTATAAGGAAGGAGTCTACTGTTGTAGAAAGACAAAAAAGTACGACCATCCAAAGGATTAATCGTACTTTCACAAAATTCCTCACTATTATTCCTGTTCCACCATTGCTTCTTTTGGTACACCAAAGAAATATGTGAGAATAAATCCAGCGGCATATCCTGCAAATAATCCAATGACATAGTTTAGCCATACTCCATTTGCAATTAATGGAACTAGTGCCATACCAGAAGGCCCAATTGCAATTGCACCAACTTGCCCTAATAGACCTATAACTGCTCCACCAATACCTCCGCCGATACAAGCGGTAATAAACGGACGTCCTAACGGTAATGTTACACCATAAATAAGTGGTTCACCAATCCCAAGGACACCAACTGGAAGTGCACCTTTGATCATATTTGTTAATGATTTATTCTTTTTACAGCGGACCCATAATGCAACTGCTGCCCCAACTTGTCCAGCACCTGCCATTGAAAGAATAGGAAGTAATTGTGTTGCACCTGTTGAATTAATCATTTCAATATGAATTGGTATTAATACTTGATGTAGACCTAACATAACAAGCGGTAAAAATGCCGCTCCAAGCACGAATCCTGAGAATACACTACCATGTACCAATACCCAATTAATTGCACCAATTAAATTATTTGATATAAAACCAGCAAATGGCATGATCAAGAAAATTGTAATCAATCCCACGACTAACAATACAATTGTTGGTGTAACAATAATGTCTACTGCATCTGGAACAAATTTACGTAATTGTTTTTCCATAATTGATAATATCCAAACAGCTAATAGAACACCCAGTACCCCACCTTGCCCTGGTGATAATGGTTCACCGTTGAATATATTATTTATTGGAAGATCAGATGTCACTCCTGTTAAAAGAGTCACCCCACCAATGACTCCACCTAGGGATGGAGTTGCTCCAAATTCTTTTGCAGCATTAATCCCTACATAAATAACCAAGTAACTAAATATTGCATTTTTAATAACATTAAAAATGGTTACATACTGCTGCCATGTAGCACTATCTAAATTCCCCGCCGTAATATTATTTGATAAAATCGATGCAATACCAGCAATTAAACCCGCTCCAACAAAAGCTGGAATTAAAGGAATGAAGATATTTCCGATTTTTCTTAGAAAAGATTTGAAAGGTGTATTATTCTTTTTCTTTTGTTCGGCCTTTATTTTGGCACCTTTTGTTTGTAAATCTTCAGCAGAAGATGTTGTCGAACTAACAGATTCTTCCTTCCCTTGCGCTACAACAATGTTGAATTGCTCTGATACTTTTGTAACAACACCTGGCCCAAGAATAATTTGATAGGTTTCATCATCAACAACTCCAAGAACTCCGTTAACTTTTTTTACAGCTTCTTCATTTATTTGATCCCGATTTACCGGTGTGATTCGAAGACGTGTCATACAATTTGTATAAGATAATACATTATTACTTCCACCAATAGCTTCTAATATTTCTAATGCCATATTATGATATTTACTCATGATAAACACCTCGCTCGTTTTGACTATTTAACTGCTTGACGAATAAAACCCTGAGTCTCTCCTAATCGCTGTATAGCTTCTTCTTTTGAAAAACCTGCTAAGATCATTACAATTGCAACCTTGGGCTTATTATCAGCCTTTGCTAAATATAATTCCGCTGTTTCATAGCCACAAGATGTAGCCTCCATTACAATACGTTTTGCACGCTCTATAAGCTTTTCGTTTGTTAATTGTACGTCTACCATTAAATTCCCATATACTTTCCCTAACCCAACCATAGATGCGGTTGAAAGCATATTACAAATTAATTTTTGAGAAGTACCAGATTTCAATCGAGTAGACCCAGTTAATACCTCTGGTCCATTATTAACCTCAATCTTAATTTTTGCCTCTTTTCCAATTGCGGAACCCTTATTACAACTTACAGCCACTGTTTGCGCCCCAATAGAATTCGCGTATTCTAAACCGCCAATCACATAAGGTGTACGTCCGCTAGCAGCAATTCCAACTACCACATCTGTATTTTTTAGATGCATGTCCTTTAAATCTTGAATTCCTAATTCTTTACTGTCTTCTGCACCTTCTACTGCTTTGATAAAAGCTTTCTTACCACCAGCAATTAATCCAACTACTTCTTCAGGGGCTGTCCCAAAAGTGGGCGGACATTCAACTGCATCTAACAACCCAATGCGACCACTTGTTCCAGCACCAAGATAGATTAAGCGTCCTCCTTTTCTCTTCGCCTCTATAATTGCTTCTACTGCTGTTGCAATTTGTGGAATTTCTAACTTCACTCTGTCCGCTACTTTTGCATCCTCTTCATTCATGACTGTAAGAAATTCTATTATCGACATCTCGTCTAAGTTCATAGTTTTATCATTACGAGCTTCTGTTGTTAATTTTTCTAACATGTATATCACCCTTTTTTATTAAATTAATTGTCTGAGAACGTTTTCTTTATTGCAAATATAGAATAGCATTTTTGAAATTAAATTTCAATATTTTTATATTTTTTTAGAAATTAAATTTCAAAACTTATTAATTCCTCAGTAAAATAAAGGCTATTTTTTATTACATATACACTCTAATTAAGATCTTTCACTAACTTAATAACCATTAATGTATAGATGATGAAATGAAATTTTCTTACGTCAATTTGACTGCTAAAATTACTGATTTAGGTTTAAGTTTTTTTACGATTTGTTATCTTAATGAACATAGGACACTTTCTCTAAAAATAATGAAAAAATATACCAAACTAATGAATAAATTTTAATCATTTAAAATTAATAAATATATCGTACTGATATACATAAAGGAGGTGTACATCATGACCTTAAATAAAATGAGCATAGACACTAAAAATAATAAAAATGTTGAAATCATTCAAACAAACAACTTACAGGAACTCAAGTGCAAAATAGAAGAAATTTTTGATGTTTGTGCAGATTTAATTGAACATCCTCTACATTTAAAAACAAAAACCAATGTTTCGCTTTATTATTTTGAAGGTCTTACGGATACTGTTACATTAAAAGAAAATGTTATCAAACCATTATTAGAAAAATATATTATAATATACAAATATTTAATTTCTATATGATTGCTGCTTATACAAAAATAGTATATACATGGAATGAGATTACAGAAGGATTACTCGAGGGGCAATGTGTATTATTTATGGAAGGAGAAGAAAGAGCACTTCTCATAAATACAAAAGGATGGGCAGAAAGATCAATACAGGAACCTGTTTCAGAAGTGGCAATCAAAGGTTCTCATGATGGATTTATTGAAAACGCCTCTAAGAATATAGGGCTTATTCGAAGATATATTCCTTCTACACAATTAAAAATCAAAAAGCTAACAATAGGAGAACGTGCTACTACTTCTATATATGTACTTTACTTAGGGGATGTAGCTAATAAGATGTAGTGCAGGAAGTACAAAAAAGGATTTGTAAAATTAAAACAGATACGATTTTAAGCATTGGAGAATTATCTAACTTTACAAAAGATCAAAATTGGACTCCCTTCCCTCAAACTTATTTAAGTGAACGTCCAGATGCCATTTCTCACCATATTCTTGATGGGAAAGTGGCAGTGTTAATTGATAGATCTCCAAGTGTGATGATTGTTCCGATGAATTTAATAGGTTTTTTTCAGACCCCCGAAGATTATAATCTACACTGGCTAATCGCATCTTTTTTTCGCTTATTACGATTTCTAGGGTTTCTTATATCTATATTTTTACCTGCATTATATATTTCAATGGTCACATTTCACTTTGAAATTATACCTTTAGATTTATATATTTCTATTGCATCATCAAGGATTAAAGTTCCGTTCTCCCCTTTAATAGAAGCATTCATTATGGAAATCACCTTAGAAATGCTCCGTGAAGCGGGAGTTCGCGTTCCTTGAGGAGGGAGTCTTCTTATAAAAAGTTAATGAAAGAATTGAAAAAGTAGGCTTACCAACTATTTAAGAATTAAAAAAGCAGGATTATCTCCTCAAACAAAATAAATATATACCATAAAAAAGCCTTTAATCTAAAGGCTTTTTTATTCTAAATTAAACTTTTGAATAATGATTTACTTTGAAGAATAGTAAAAAAATACAGGTTAACAAAAAGCCTAGCAATTACTAGGCTTTTGATGAGTAAAAGAATTACCATATTTATTTAATTCTATTTTCGAAATTCACAAGATTATATATACATTTTAAATAGAAAAGATATATCCATACTAAATTTTTCACATAATTTAATCAAACATAAAATAACTCGTGCTTTTTATTTTAATAATAGTTTACATATTTAAGTTGATGGATATAAGGGACTAACACATTGAAAATGAATTTATACTTTAAAAAATTCTATACACTACAAATCTAGCATTTACTTTCTGTGTACCATTGGTTGATAAATTAGGTAAACTTATAGTATCGCCACTTGCATTGATAATTTGAAGAGTTGCTCCTGTATCTAAAGTTAAAATTCTTGAAACAGATATTTCTCCACCAGTTGGATTTGGAAGTAATATTATATTACCTGCCGTGTTACTTGAACCAACTCCACCTATAATGAAACAAATTGGACTTGAAGAAGGCGAAAAAGAGATATAATATTCAACTTTATACACTCCTGGATCGATTATTGTTATTGTATTAAATGTTGAAAAAGTTAAATTTTGAACAGTATTAACGCTACCAGAAAATCTAACAGGCGATAAATTCAAAACATCCTGTGAACCTGCATTAGATAAGTCTGCAAAAGTTATAGGAATGTTTGGCCCTGTCGGGCCGGTAGGACCAGGTTCCCCTTGAATCCCTTGAACCCCTTGGGGACCTGTTGGTCCCTCTGGCCCAGGCTCCCCTTGGATTCCTTGAACCCCTTGAGGGCCTGTTGGTCCCTCTGGTCCCGGCTCCCCTTGGATTCCTTGAACCCCTTGAGGCCCCATTGGGCCAATCGGACCAGTAATTCCAGGAATCCCTTGTAGTCCCGTAGCCCCAGTGGGTCCCGTTGGTCCAGATGGCCCAGGTGGTCCACCTGAAGGACCTGTTGGGCCAGTAACCCCTGTAGCTCCGGTTGGTCCTGGTGGTCCACCCGAAGGGCCTGTTGGTCCCGTTGGCCCAGGTGGCCCAGGTGGTCCACCTGAAGGACCAGTCGGGCCAGTGTTTCCTGTAATGCCCGTTGGTCCTATTATACCTATCCCTGTTGCACCTGTTGGTCCCGTCGGGCCTATATCCCCTTGAGGTCCCGGCTCTCCTTGAATCCCTTGAACCCCT
>NZ_QORY01000029.1:0-96503 GCF_008368755.1 Bacillus sp. AR2-1 | reverse complement strand
GGATTCT
Source organism: Bacillus sp. AR2-1 (assembly GCF_008368755.1). Taxonomy (NCBI): domain Bacteria; kingdom Bacillati; phylum Bacillota; class Bacilli; order Caryophanales; family Bacillaceae; genus Bacillus; species Bacillus sp. AR2-1. The sequence continues at coordinate 96,496 of NZ_QORY01000029.1, read as the reverse complement.
TTTTTTCTTTTTATTAGGGGTAAGGTATTCTATGAGATTCATAGAAGCCTTATTACTTTTTATTATATAGAATATATTGGAATAAATGTTTATATTTTTCATATTAATTGTGAAAATTTTATGAACTTTATATTTTTTGTGTTTTTATACTACTAAAATCGATGTGTATGACTCTGATATTAAAATCCGGTTTCTGCATGAGTACCCGTTTTAGGTTGGTCGTACATTCAGAATTAATATGTGATGAACAAAATACGTACTGATTAAGGATTCATTTTATACGCAAATTCTTCTCTATTTTAATTGAAAAATAAAATTTATTCGAATAATTATTCTGCAGCTATATACCTAAAGGCACATTCTACGTATAATGGAGAAGTATAAATTTTGAATTTGTATTAATTTTACATATTGAGGTGAAAAAGGAATGAATGCGCGGCTAATGGAACTTATTGATGTGAGTACAATAGAAACCATGGCAGAACAGTTTTATAAATTAACCAACATATCACATCAACTTCTTGATGCTGAAAAAGAATGTATATTTTCTTTTGGAATAAATGAGATGAAAATATGTAAACTTCCCAAAATTGAAATCCCCATTTTTTTATACAATCAACATTTAGGATCTTTTGTAGTATGGTCAAACAAAAGTGACATTTTCAATTGTCAAAAATACTTTGAAATGCTTTCAAATCTAATTATAGATGGAGCAACAAAGGTATTTCAAAGTAAAAATACAACGTTGCTTTCTCGAAAAGAGGAGGAACTGCATACGATTTTACAAAACATGCCTGTTATGGTTGATGCGCTTGATTATAATGGAGATTTTGTTTTGTGGAATCGGGAGTGTGAAATTGTAACAGGTTATACAGCTGAAGAAATAATAGGAAATCCAAATGCCCTACAATTATTGTACCCAGATCATAATTATCGTCACCAAATACAAACGAAATTTTTAACTTGTGGAAAAAATTTCAGGGATTGGGAAATGCACTTAACATGTAAAAATGGTGAAATCAAAACAATCATGTGGTCCAATATATCAGAACAGTTTCCTGTAACAGGATATAGCTACTGGGCTGTCGGAGTAGATATTACACATTTAAAAGCGATAGAAGACCAGTTAAAACAACAAACGTCTGAATTGGAATTAATTTTTAAGGCTTTACCAGATTTATGTTTCTTAACAGAAGATGATGGCACAATTATAGATTATAAAGCAGGATCCCCTTCGAAATTTTACGTACCGGCACAAGCTTTTATGGGAAAAAAGTTTTTCGAAGTATTACCATCTCCAGTAGCACAGCAGTTTCAGGAAGCAATTCATCAAGTGAAGGAAAAAGGGACGAATGTAATTGTTGAATATCCACTTACAATTAATGGGAGTGTCGATTTCTTTGAAGCTAGATGCTTACCATTATTACATGATAAAATTATGATCATTGTACGCGATATTACAGAACGGAAAAAGACAGAAGAATTGCTAAATAAATCAGATACACTTGCAGCAATTGGTCAATTAGCAGCTGGTGTGGCTCATGAAGTGAGGAACCCATTAACTGTCATTAAAGGGTTTATACAGTTATTTCAAATTAATAAAGAAGATCAAGAAAAATATTTTGATTTAATGCTTTCTGAAATTGAAAGAATAGAAGCGATTCTTCAAGAGTTTTTATCAATTGCTAAAACAGATGAGATAAATACAGAACAAAGAAATATTTATCAAATTTATAATAATGTCGTATCGTTAATGAATACAAAAGCAATTATGACGAATATTCAAGTGGAACTATATGCAGACAACAAAGACATAAGCATTGAATGCTCAGAAAATCAATTGAAACAAGTGTTTATTAATATTTTGCAAAATTCAATCGAAGCTATGCCAGATGGCGGGAAAATTACAATTCATATTAAAGAGATAAACGATGAAGGTGTCATTATTCATGTAATTGATGAAGGAATAGGGATACCTGAAGATAGAATTAAGAGATTAGGTGAGCCTTTTTATAGTACGAAAGAAAAAGGTACCGGTATCGGATTAATGTTAAGTTATAAAATCATTGAAAGTCATCAAGGAAATATAAGTATTATGAGTGAAGTTGGAGTCGGGACAACAGTAACGATTTACTTGCCGAAAGCTCAGAGCGAAAAATCTCTATCAAATTATGATGATAGATTCGAATCAATACGTCCAATTATTAACTCTTAAATTACTAAATCCCCAATAACCAAAAGCTTAACTTTTGGTTATTGGGGATTTTTATATTTAATTTAGTAAACTTTACCTTTTCTTAACCTTTGTTTTAATTTCTATTAAGTTTTTATCAGTATATTAATATTTGTGCAAAGTACTGTATAGAAAATGTGCATTACTTTTAATATATAGATTCAATTATTAGTAGGAATTCGGTAAGGAGGAGATTATGACAAGGTGAAAAAGCATGAGAAAAAAAGTGGTAGAGCAATACCGACGCGGTTAAATATTTTATTTCTTTGTGTATTTTTATTATTTTCTGCAATGATTATACAGTTAGGTAAAGTGCAAATTTTCGATGGAGAGACTTATAAAAATGAAGTAGAAAAGAGAGAAAATGCAACTGTGAGCCTATCTGTCCCACGCGGAAAAATATTTGATAGAGAAGGCAATCCAGTAGTTGATAATAAATCTTTACGTACAATTACATATACAAAGATGAAAGGTGTAAAATCAGAAGATATATTAAAAACTGCAAGACAACTTGCAGACATAATTGAAATGCCGCAAGAAGATATAGCTAAGTTAACTGAGACAGATAAGAAAGATTTTTGGATGCAATTAAATCCGAAACTGGCTGAAAATCTAGTATCGAAAAAAGAAATAGATACATTTAGAGAAAAGGATATTAGCGGCAAGAAGCTAGATAAAAAAATAGAAGAGTTAAAAAGAAAACGGGTTACAGATAAAAATCTTCAGGAATTAACAGAGAAAGATATAAAAGTGTTAGCTATTAAAAGTAAGATGACTTCTGGTTATCAAATGGCTCCTCAAATTATTAAAAAAGATGTTAGTGAAAAGGAATTTACTATAATTAGTGAAGGTTTAGCGAATCTCCCAGGTGTAGACGTATCGGTTGATTGGGAGAGAGTGTATGTAAATGATGGATTATTCCGATCTGTTCTTGGAAATGTTTCTAATTCCGATGAAGGATTACCAAGTGAACGATTAGATTACTACTTGGTACGTGATTATAGCCGAAATGATAGGGTTGGAAAAAGTTATATTGAGCAGCAATACGAAGATGTACTTCATGGTACAAAAAAAGAAGTAAGAAGCGTTGCAGATAAACAAGGTAATACAATTAGAACGGAAATCGTTTCTGAGGGAAAGAGCGGTAAGAATTTAACTTTAACAATAGATATGGAATTACAGAAGAAAGTAGAAGAAAGTATTGAAAAAATATTAAAGACATATAAAGGGTCAGAATCCATGTTGGACCGTGCTTTCGTTGTGATGATGAATCCGAAAAACGGACAAGTATTATCCATGGCCGGGAAAAGACTTGTAGAAAAAGACGGAAAAACAGAAGTTGAAGACTATGCATTAGGCACAATGACTAGTTCTTATGAGCTTGGATCAACAGTGAAAGGTGCGACAGTTTTAACTGGATTTGAAACGAAAGCTATAACACCAGGTACTTATTTTTATGATGCACCTATGAAGTTTAAAGGAACAAAGGAAAAAAAGTCTTGGAAAGAGTTTGGAAATATTGATGATTTAAGAGCGTTACAAGTCTCTTCAAACGTTTATATGTTTCATACAGCATTAAAAATTGCAGGTGTAGATTATGTGAAAAATAGTTCATTAAATATTAAACAGGAGTACTTTGATAAAATGAGGTATTATTTCAGGCAATTTGGATTAGGTGTTCCAACGGGTATTGATTTACCAAATGAAACAGCTGGACAAATTGGTAAAAAAGATAATCAACCTGGTTTCTTACTAGACTACTCAATTGGCCAGTATGACACCTATACGCCACTTCAACTTGTACAGTATATTTCAACAATCGCAAACGGTGGATATCGAATGAAGCCACAAATTGTTCAAGAGGTAAGAGAGCAAACGTCGCAAAAAGATGAAATTGGTAAAGTGGTACATGCAGTAGAACCAATCGTTTTAAATAAGATAGATATGAAAGAGGAATATATAAATCAAGTAAAAGAAGGATTTAGAAAGGTATTCCAAGAAGGTGATGGAACAGGAGTAAGGGCGTTCCAAAAAGCATCTTATAAGCCAGCAGGTAAAACAGGGACAGCACAGACAGTATACGGTGGAGAACGTGATATTGGAAGAAATGAAAAAGGTGAGCGAAGAGAATGTTATAATTTAACGTTAGCAGGATATGCGCCGTATGATAATCCTGAAGTAGCATTCTCTGTAGTTGTGCCGTGGGTTATTAATGATAAATCTGGTATTAACTCTGATATTGGAAAAGAAGTTTTAGATGCTTATTTTGAACTGAAAAATAAGAGATTGACTGGAGAAACTATAAAAATAGATAGCTCTCAAGAAGGTTAAAACATATGAAATAGTACAGAAACTAGAGTCGACTTATTTAGAAATAGGTTCAAAATGGGTGATAGGGAGGTAAAATCATTCTATCAATTATTCACATTTTATAAAATAAATCATATATTGATAGCATAGGACAAGCTGAAAAGCTTATTCTAACCTCACAGAACACTCCTTATCACGGTTTGGCATCTACTTATGTAGATGCCTTTTTTAATTTAATCACTAACAATTATTTATCAACCTAAAGTAGCAAGCATATTAGGACTATTAGGTGAAGATTGACGGTAATAATTACAGTATGCTTAATAAGCGAATTGAAATGTAAGGAGTGAGAAATAAGTGCTAAATATTTTAGTGGTTAATTTTCCAGCAGAGGGACATGTAAATCCTACATTAAGTTTAGTCAAAGCCTATACTGAACGAGGTGATCACGTACATTATATTACGACAGAACAATTTAAAGGCAGAATTGAAGATTTGGGAGCTACTGTATATACACATCCAGATTTATTAAAGGAGATTTCTATTGATTCTGAAACTCCAGATGGGCTGAATTCTTTCTTTCGTGTACATGTTCAAACTTCTTTATATATATTAGAAATTACGAAACAATTATGTGAAAACATACATTTTGATTTCGTAATTTATGATATATTTGGCGCTGGAGAGTTAGTAAAGGAGTATTTACAAATTCCAGGCATAGTTTCTTCTCCTATATTTTTAATTCCTCCAAATTTTTTGGAAACATTACCTTTTCATCCAAATGCAGAAATACCATTCCAACCTGATAAAATTTCTGAACAGTTACTATATCAAATGGAACATGAATTTGGAGTAACACCTAAAAATAATCTTCAATTTATGCATAACAAGGGAGATATTACTCTTGTGTACACAAGTCGCTATTTTCAACCTAATAGCGATTTATTTGGAAGAAATAACATTTTTATTGGACCGAGTATTTCAAAGCGTAAAACAAATGTACAGTTTCCATTTGAATTACTTAAAGATAAGAAAGTTATTTATATTTCAATGGGGACACTGCTTGAAGGACTCGAACCATTCTTTAATACTTGCATTGATACTTTCTCGGATTTTGATGGAATAGTTGTAATGGCAATTGGTGATAGAAATGATTGTTCAAAAATTAAGAAAGCGCCAGACAATTTTATAATTGCTTCATACGTACCCCAATCAGAAATATTAAGTGAAGCAGATGTTTTCATTACACATGGTGGTATGAATAGCGTACACGATGCCATTTATTTTAATGTCCCATTTGTTATAATTCCACACGATAAAGACCAGCCAATGATAGCGCAAAGATTAACTGAACTTGAAGCAGCACATCGGTTATTGAAAGAGAATGTTAATGTGCAAACTTTAAATGAAGCGGTAACAGACGTTCTTTCAAATGAAAAGTATAAACATGGTATACGAAAACTGAATGATAGTTTTTTAGAATGTGGTGGTACTAAAGAAGCAATTGCAGTGATTACATCTCTTTTAAATAAATAGTTTAGCCAAGATAAAAACATAGAGGCACTACCTTTATGCTTTTATATTATTATACTGCAAACTGCACAGCAGTATTTGCATGTAAAAAAGCGGTATCAAAAACAGGTACAGTAAGGTCGTTTTGGGAAATGAGCAATGGTATTTCAGTGCAGCCTAGCAATATACCTTCTGCGCCATTTTGAATTAATGAGTTTGTAATTTGTAATAGCTTTTCTTTTGATGTTTCTGAAATAATTCCTTTACTTAATTCATTTAAAATAACATGATGAATAAAATTTCTTTCCTCTTTATTTGGAATAATTGTCTCAATGTTATAGTTCGCTAGACGTGATTTATAGAAGTCTTGTTCCATCGTTTGTTTCGTACCTAATAGTCCGATCCGTTTTATATTCTGCTCTACCATTTTTTTAGCACTTACATCACCAATGTGAAGAAGTGGAATAGATATTGCCTGTTCTACTTCTTCAGCAAATAAATGGACCGTATTGGAACACATTAATAAACATTCAGCCCCGGACTTTTCAACCTTTTTTGCAACTGTGACTAATTCGTTTTTCACTTCTTCGTATTGATGATTTTGTAATAAAGTAGTTACTTCACCAAAGTCCATGCTATATAAAACAAGCTTCGCATTTTGATCGTATTGAGAGAGTGTAAGTGTATTAATATGTTTATAGTATAACGATGTAGATTCCCAACTTAGTCCACCAATTAAACCGATTACTTTCATCGTACATTCCTCCCGTAACTATTTTGAATTCATTATTTCATAATTCCGATAAGAATACAATGATTTAAATGTGCCGTTAAACGAAAAATAAAAATAATTAGAAAAGTGTTGAAATTTATACTTATTAGTGCCATAATACGAATTACAAATTAATACTTATCCAGAGAGGTGGAGGGAACGGCCCTATGAAACCTCAGCAACCCCTATATAAATTTATAGGAAGGTGCTAATTCCGCAGAGGACACGATGTGTTTTTTGGAAGATAAGAGGATTCTTGAACGTGAAGAAAATGACCTCTTATGTAAGGGGTCATTTTTTGTTGTATAGAAAGGGAGTGTCGATGCATAATTCATTTTCAAAATAAATATAGAGTAATAAAAGTTGACTAATACGGGAGGGGAATTGTAATGAACAAATTATCAACAAAGTTAGTAGTAGCAATCGGAATTGGAGCAGCATTATACGGGATATTAGGACTTTGGGGATTTTCTATTGCACCCAATACATTTATTAAACCTGCATTAGCTATTTTAACCGTTTTTGGAGCGTTATTTGGTCCAGTGGCAGGACTTTTAATAGGACTTATCGGTCATACCGTAACAGATACAATCGCTGGATGGGGTATTTGGTGGGGGTGGGTTATTAGTTCAGGCATTATCGGCTTTGCAATGGGACTCATTCAAAAAAGAGTTAGCTTTAGTGTGAAAAACGGGACGTATAATAAGCGGGATATTTCTTATTTAGCCATTACTGGGTTAATTGGTATTGTCATTGCTATTATATTTGCTGGGGCATTCGATGTTATTGTGATGGGAGAACCATTTGACAAAATTGTTATACAAGTATTAGGAGCAACAATTGCTGATGTTATTGTATTTTTAGTTCTTGGATTGCCAATTACAATAGGTTTAGCTAAATCTAATAAGAAACATACACATTTAAAAATTGAAAAGTAGGGATGTTAACATGCAACCAATCATTTCTTTTGAACAATTCAGCTTTCAATATGAACATGCTGCGCAACCTACTGTAAAAGACATTACATTTCATATATACCCTGGAGAAAAAGTACTAATTGCTGGACGTAGTGGTTCAGGAAAATCAACATTAGCTCATTGTATTAATGGGCTAATCCCATTTTCTTATGAAGGGAGTAGTACTGGAACTATTTCTATTGCGGGAAAAGATCCGAGGAAAGGGAGTATTTTTGAACAGAGTAAACAGGTAGGAACAATTTTGCAAGATCAAGATGCACAATTTATTGGTCTTACAGTAGAAGAAGATGTAGCTTTTTATTTAGAAAATGAATGTGTAAATCAAGATGATATGAAAAAGATTGTTTCAGAATCATTAAAAAAGGTAAAGATGCATACTTTTCATAAACAAAGTCCGCATGAATTATCAGGAGGGCAAAAACAAACTGTTTCTTTAGCCGGTCTGTTAACGACAAATGCTAATATTTTATTGTTTGATGAACCGTTAGCGAATTTAGATCCAGTAAGTAGCTTACATACGATAGAACTTATTAAAGATATACATAAACAATATAATAAAACAATTGTACTTATTGAACATCGAATAGAAGAAATGTTCAATCTGGATTTAGATAAAATTATTTTAATGGATGAAGGGGAAATCGTTGAGATAGGAACACCAGAAGAGATTTTGGCCTCAAATATATTACCATCTATTGGCTTAAGGGAACCTATGTACATTGAAGGATTAAAGAGATTACAGTTTGATAGTAATAATGAGGTAATATACCCACTTGAAAATCTTCAAAGAGAAAGTGTTCGTAGCGCAATAAATGAGTGGATGGAGAAGCAAGTTTTTTGTAAAAATACTCCTAAAAACAAAGAAATATTGAAAGTAGAAAATTTGTCGTTCTCCTATTCTAATAAACAAAAAGTATTAGACAATGTAAATTTCTCCATTAAAGAAGGGGAAATTGTTGCACTTTTGGGTCATAATGGTGCTGGAAAATCTACATTAGCTCATAGTCTTATAGGCATAAACAAAACAAAAAATGATAGGATTGTATTTGATGAAGTAAATATCAATTCTTGGTCTATTCGTAAACGTGGTGAAGTCATATCTTATGTAATGCAAAATCCAAATCATATGATTACACAACCTACTGTTATAGAAGAAGTTTCATTTTCATTAAAATTAAAAAAGGTTTCAAAGGAAGAAATTAAGCATAGAGCGGAGGAAACGTTAAAAATTTGTGGCTTGTATCCATTTCGAAATTGGCCAATCCAGGCATTAAGTTACGGACAAAAAAAGAGAGTAACGATTGCATCTGTACTAACAACCAATCCGAAACTTATTATTTTAGATGAACCGACAGCGGGACAAGATCATTATCATTATAAACAGTTTATGACGTTTATAAGAAAACTAGCTGCAAAGGGAATATCTTTTATTTTTATTACACACGATATGAATCTCACATTAGAATATGCAGACAGAGCGATAGTTCTACATGAAGGAGAAATTATTGCGAATAATACTGCATCTACTGTATTAGGGAATTCAGAAACTTTACATAGAGCGCACTTAGGGGAGAGTTCTTTATTCAAACTCGTTAAATTAAGTGGTATTGCAAAACCTGAAAGATTTATAGAACTTTATTTTGATGTTATGAGGAGGGAGGAAGGTGTATAATACATATTTTCATCGTATGGATGGAGCAGTGAAATTGTTGTTATTTATTTTTTGCATGACGCTTACTTTTTTATTTTTTGATTTTCGCGTATTACTATTTGTATTTATGATTGGATGTATCGGACTTTTAGTTGCTAAAATTCCATTTCGTAAAATTTTTATTGTTTTTACTGTTATATTTACATTTAGTTTATTAAATTCTGTCATGATTTTATTTATTACACCAACTCATGGATCTGAATTAACCGAATCATATACTTCGTTTTTACATATCGGATATGCAACAATTACATATGAAACATTATTTTATGCAGCTACACTTTCATTAAAATATTTTACGTTATTACCATTTACACTTATTTATATATACACGACTGATCCAAGCAAATTTGTGAGTAGCTTAAGTAAATTTCGAATTCATTATAAGATTACATATGCAATAAATATTGCATTACGTTATATACCTGATATTCAGTCCGAATATAAAGTTATTAAACATGCACAAGAGGCGAGAGGAGTAGCTTTTGAAAAAGGAGAAGCAAGTTTATGGATTCGTATGAAAAACCGTGTCTTAATTTTTTGGCCTTTAATTATTCATTCACTAGATAGAATCGATACAGTTTCAAATGCAATGGATTTAAGAGGATTTGGAAAGAAGAATACACGAACTTGGTTTTATACAAATAAAGCGAAAAGCGGGGATTTCATTGCTTTATTTGTAGGTATTTTTATTTTAATTGTTGCAGTGTATTTAAAGTTACATGTATTTCAAAACTTTTGGTATCCATTTTAAAGCACTCTCAAATGAGTGCTTTTACTTATTTTTATGTGGACATGCTCAAAAAAGGGATATTTACATAATGTATAATACGAACCAGTTAAAATGATCAACTACCTATTAGTTTTCAAACCAAAAGGAGGAGAAAATATGAGTTACGGTGGTTCTTGTGGTTTTGGTGGAGGTTTCGCGTTATTAGTTGTGTTATTTATTTTATTAATTATCGTTGGATGCAGCTGCTGGGGCGGAGGGTACTAATTTCTAATTAGTCTCCACAAATGTAAACTTAAAAAACATAGAAGATACTTATGTATCGAAACAAATAAAAAAGGAGCAATTATGCTCCTTTTTTATTTGTTTTCAGATGAGTTCATATTACATTTTGGCAATGTAATTGTCAAAGTTGTACCTTTATTAATAACGCTTCGGATTTTCAAACTACCTTGCATCGTTTCAATGATTTTAACAGCAACCATTGTACCTAAACCTGTACCTTTTGTTTTTGTACTAAAATATGGTTCGCCAAATCGATTTACTTGCTCTTGTGACATACCAATTCCGCTATCCTCAATTCGAATAATAACTTTATTATTACTAATAGATGAGGAGATATGTAAAGTACCACCATTAGGCATTGCTTCAATCCCATTTTTTATTAAGTTTAAAAAACATTGTTGAAAGTGCTGTTTATTGCCTACAATTGTTGCTGTGGAAAAATCTTTTGTAATATGTATTGTATTCATATTGCATAATGGTAAGATCATATTAATAACTCGGTTCAACTCTTGTTCTACTGAAATATGATCTGATTTTTCTGAAGCAGGTTTGGCAAACGTTAAATAATCATCAATAATTCCTTGTGCACGATGTAACTCTTCAAGTATATGTTCAATATACTCGTCTCTTGATTCTGGAGTTAAATTAGGTGTTTTTAAAAGTTGAGTAAATCCTTTTACGACAGTTAAGGGGTTTCTTACTTCGTGCGATATACTAGCAGCAAGTTGGCTAACAATCTCCATTTTTTCCATTTTAATCATCTTCGATCGCATACATACTGCATCTTTTAAAACTTCATTAAAATAAATGCCAAACAACATCAAAATGGTTGGTAATATTATGAAATAAATAATGTACAAATTATTCACTTCAAAATCTGATAAAGTTAATACAATTACAGTTGTAAATATTGCTAGAAAAAATGTTAAAAACATTCCATAAGCTACTTTAATTTTTCTATTATACTTATTAAATTTTGCGGATGCGAATGCTGTAACGATAAACATTGTTCCATAAACTAGTATTGTTAACATACTAAATCCATAAAATGAAAATCTTGTAATTAATAAAATAGCAAACAAAATGATACCAACAGGGAAGCCACCATAAAGTGTGCCTATTATAACTGGTATTTGTCTTAAATCATGAATACAATTTTCATCCATATAGATTGGATAGCGCATACATAAAATAAGAGGGATACTCGTACAAAGGATAATAAGTAATTTTTTATATTTCTTTAAATAGCGTCCGCTATCATATATAAAATAAAAAATAAATATACTACTTAAAATGTAAAGAAGATTATTTAATACGTTTTGATTAATATAAACAAAGTTCATAATATTTTCCTCGTTATTTTGAATTTCCATTTTATATGTATTATACATGATTATAGTAGAAACTTTATGTTTTTAATAATATAGGTTATATCTTTTCAGCATTTGCCACGTTTATCCACTCTTCATAAAATACTTTAACTGATTCATATCGTTCAGCTCGGCTTTCATTTACAGCACGATACGCTATTTCATATAAATTCCTACTTGCTTCCCATTTTGTAAAGGAACGATCTTTTCCATCTCCTAAAATTTCGAAAGCCATCGCCCCCATATTAAATACATTTGTTCTTGCATCAATCATAGCATTTAGCTCAAATTCTTCAGGAGACATAAAACGCGAGGAGCCCCATAATCTTCCCATTTTATTCACATATGGTTTTTTAGAATATAAATCAATATCACAAATCTTCGTCTCATTTGTATGAAAATTATATAAAATACTACCGTCATAAAAATCTAATGCTACATAGTTTTTCTTTTCGACATATGTATGGAAAGAAAAGATGGAATGTAATGATTGAATTCGTTCCATAACTGATAAATGTTTAAATTTATAAAATGGAGAGCTTGGATTAGTATATTTTTCAGGAGGCGGAAAACTCCAATGCGAATGGAGACATTCACCATCAAACCAATCGAAAATTAATACATATCCAGAGTGAACTGGAAAGTGTTCAATTAGTTTTATAAGCGAGTCATGCTTTAATTCCTCATATAGGAAAACCGATTTTTTTAACCTTTCAATAGCGTCTTTCACAGTTCCTTCATATGCAAGTGTTTGTGCCCCTGCATATTTAATAAATTTCTTACGCCCATCTTTTTCTACACCAAAAGATAGATTGCCTGAATCTTGCTGGTCAAAAACCGCAAATACGTTTCCTAATTTCAATAGCCAATCAAAATTATGATGTTCTTTTAACTGGAATGTAACTTGATTCAATTGAATTTCAACTGGAATATCGTTCATATTATACCTCGCATTTATTATAATAAAGTTGTATATTTCAGTATTCGACATATTTTGTGAAAATCCTATGTTAATCACATGAAATTTTATAAATATAATAATAAAAGATTATAAGAGGGTGGATAAAATGGAACAACAAATCGTTATTAAGCCATATGAAAAAGAATGGCATAAAGAGTATGTAATAGAAAAAGAGAAATTTATTTCTTTATTCGGAGGAGATTGTATTGCTATTGAACACATAGGGAGCACATCTGTACAAGGATTAGGAGCGAAACCTCTAATTGATATGATGATTGGTGTAACTGATTTGAAAATTACGGAAAAGTGGATTGAAGCGTTATTAAAAATTGGATATGAGTATGTTCCAAAAGAAACACCCAATCGACGTTTTTTTAGAAAGGGAAAATGGAGAGCTGGTACCCATCATTTGCATGTTTATATTTATAATAGTGAGGAGTGGAAGAATAACATTTTATTTCGTGATTTTCTTATAGAACATAAATGGGCACAGAAAGAATATAGAGAATTAAAAGAGGAACTTGCAACTACATATCCTTTTGATCGTGTTTCATATACAAAGGAAAAGGCACCGTTTATTCAAAAAATAATACAGGAAGCTAAAAAGATCGCTAAATAAAATTAAGTGATCTTCAAATTCTCATTTTATTTTAATCTTTCTCTCATGTTCCTTTCTTTTTAATTTGATATTCTGCTTGTTACAGAAGGTTTATAAGGAAGGAGCTTGAATGAATTGGAGAAGCTACTAAGAAATAAATATTTTCATTTGTATGTTAAAATTATAGGCATTACTATTATTTTTTGTAGTATAGCATTGTTATTTATTAATGTAATATACGGCAACGCATTAAATATGAAATGGTTAAATAAGAAATTAGGTTCTTTCGGTGAATACGGGGCAATTTTAGCTGCATCGTTATGGATTTTACGTCATATATGGTTATTTTTAAAAAAGAAAAATATAATTGGGTTTAAATTGATAAAGGATGTATATCTTTTTATTAAAAAGTTTCACGTATTAATTGGATATACTGTATTAGCTGTATCAATTACTCATGGCATTTATTTTTTATTAAAAGGAAGTCGGCATCTGCTTATATTTTATAGTGGTATATTCTCTCTTTTCATTTTAATCATACTAGGAATCGTTGGATTTTTCTTACAGAAACATAATAAAAAAACAAACTTGATATTGTATAGAAAAGCACATCAAATCATTGCAATTATATTTGGGATAGGATTACTCATTCATTTAACTGTATAGGAGGAATTACTGTTGCAACACATATTAATTATTGAGGATGAGGAAAGTTTAGCTGATTTTTTAGAATTAGAATTAAAGTATGAAGGATATAAGGTAGACATTCAGTTTGATGGAAGGAAGGGATTAGAAGCCGCACTTGAAACAAATTATGATCTTATTTTACTTGATTTAATGCTGCCTGGGTTAAATGGACTAGAAGTGTGTCGTAGATTAAGGGCAACTAAAAATACACCTATTATTATGTTGACTGCACGCGATAGTATTATGGACCGCGTGACAGGATTAGATAGCGGAGCCGATGATTATCTTCCGAAACCATTTGCAATTGAAGAGCTGTTAGCGCGAATGAGAGTTATATTTAGACGAGAAGAACATATAGAAAATAAACATGTTTCATCTCTTACATTCAAAGATTTACAGCTCCAGATTGAATCGCGAACGATTACGAAAGGAAATGAAGAAATCGAACTAACAAATAAAGAATTTGAACTATTACTGATGTTTATGAAAAATATTAATAGAGTACTTACCCGTGATGTTTTATTGGATCAAGTATGGGGATATGACGCGATGGTTGAGACAAATATCGTTGATGTATACGTTCGTTATTTACGTAACAAGTTACATAGTGTAGATAAGGAGGAATATATCCAAACGGTCCGCGGTGCTGGATATATAATGAAATGATCAAAAATAGTGTGCATCGAATTCGAAATCTACCTATAAAGTGGAAATTAACACTTTGGTCCACTACTCTAGTATTTATTTTATTCATTTTATATAGTGCTCTGCAGTTTATTGTAATTAATAAGTGGACTATAGACTATGAACAGAAACAAATAAATAGACAAGTGACAGAAATAGCGGCCTATTTCCAAGATAAAAATGATAGCCTTTCGAGTAAAACGTTTGAAAACAGTAAAGATTTCTTAAACAATATGATTGATAAACATCAAATGATTCGTATTATCGGTATGAACGGGAAAACAATTGTTTCTGTTTCTCGAGAGTTTAATGAATCGTGGATAAAACCAAAACAAGTTACACATGAGGAATTATTTATAAAAAGACATGTAGAAGATCGCATATTAGTTAAGCGTATACCAATTCAAACAAAAGAGTTCACTGGTACCATTGAACTTACGAAAAACTTAGAGGCTTTCGATCATTTATTAAAAATTATTCTAGTGGTAATGGTTATTGCCGGAATATGTGGATTAATCTTTAGTTTTTTAGGTGGGCTACTAATCACGAAAAAACTATTATCAAGCGTTCAAAATATAACGGATACGATGAAACGTATAAAGAAAAATGGACTAAATGAACGGGTTCCAGTACGTGAAAATAATGATGAACTTGCAAAATTATCGTTTCTTTTTAACGAAATGATGGATGAGGTAGAAACTTCTTTTACACAACAGAAGCAGTTTGTAGAAGACGCATCCCATGAACTGAGAACACCACTAACAATTATTCAAGGACATTTGTCTATGTTAAATCGGTGGGGGAAAGATGATCCAGCAGTTTTAAATAAATCGCTTCAATCCAGTTTAAAGGAAGTTGATCGTTTAAATAAGTTAGTTTTAGAATTGCTAGAACTATCAAGAGCTGAATCAGAACAGATGCATCCAATCGCAGCTGATCCAGTCCATGTAAATAGCATATTAAAACAAGTCTCACAAAATTTTGCCGTACTTCAAACTGAATTTCAATTTGATATGAAACTGGGTGGAGATGTGGCATATGTCTCAATACCTTCATCTTACTTAGAACAAATTATTATTATCGTAATGGATAACGCAGTGAAATATACAAAAGAAGTTAATAAATATATTTGTATTGAATCTAGTGTACAATCAGGGAAAGTTAAAATTTGTATCATAGATCGTGGAGCGGGAATACCCGAAGCTGATTTACCTTTTGTTCTTAACCGCTTTTATCGTGTGGACAAAGCAAGAAGTCGAAAACAGGGTGGAAACGGTCTAGGTTTGTCTATTGCAAAACGACTTGTAGAGAAATACAACGGAACGATTCAAATAGAGAGTAAAGAAGACGAAGGAACAATCGTTACGATTACACTGCCTACCGTTTCACTTTAATAATTCAAAAAGAAGGGATGTTTTGTGCATTCCTTCTTTTTTACGGTCAAATTATTTTGTTTATTTCGAACTTTCTAGTACATTAGAAATATAAAGGGGGAATAAAAATGAAAGCTATCGTACATCAATATAAAGCTGGATTTGAAGGGGTAGAATATAAAGTATTACCAGAGATAACACCTAATGCTGGAGAAGTGAAAGTGAAATTAAAATCAGCCGGCTTAAATCATCGTGATTTATTTATAATGAATAACAGAAAAGAAATGCAATTACCATTAGTTCTAGGGTCAGATGGTGCAGGTATTGTTACGGAAATTGGAGAAGGGGTTTCAGGTGCTTTATTGAAAACCGAGGTTATTATTAATCCTAGTATTGGATGGGATAATATTGCAGAAATACCTGAGTTACCAGAGGTGTTAGGTGGACCGAAGGATGGAACGTTTGCTGAATATGTTATTGTGCCAGCTGAAAATGTAGTGGAAAAACCGTCATATCTTACTTGGGAAGAGTCTGGGGTTCTATCTTTATCGGCACTAACTGCATATAGAGCGCTTTTTACAAAGGGTAGATTAAAGTGTGGAGAACATGTTTTAATTCCAGGCATAGGCGGCGGTGTAGCGACATTTGCCATGTTATTTGCAAAAGCAATTGGTGCAAAAGTAAGTGTTACTTCAAGGGTAGAGAGTAAAAGACGGTTTGCCGAAACATATGACGCAGACTTTTCTTTTAATAGTTCTGGAAATTGGGAAGAGAGTTTAAGCGGAGAGAAAGTAGATTTAATAATTGATAGTATAGGTCCAGCAACATTCTTAAAATACTTTGATGTATTAAAACCAAATGGGAGAATTGTTAATTTTGGTGCAAGCTCAGGAGATAAAATTGAATTACCATTACGAGCATTATTTTATAATCAAATCGATATAATGGGAACATCTATGGGTAGCCGTGAGGAATTTCATGAAATGGTTAAGTTTATAGAGAACCATAAAATTAAACCAATTATTGATAAAGTATATTCGTTAGAAGAAGCTATTCAAGCGTTAAGTCGTATGGAACAAGGAGAACAATTTGGTAATATCGCACTTCGTATGTAATAAAAATATGATTTCGCAACTAGTATATTTAAATAGCTATGTTATGTATTCTACACATAAAAAGCATATGATTCGTATTATTTGAAAGGTTTTTCAGCTTTATACATAATTAGCCGTTATAATTAGTCTTACTATTGTCAAATGAGTACTAGTAAAATGAGAATTAGATGAGAAAAGTTTAAGCCCATTTTCATATTGATGTTGTATACTGTGTAAATCAAGAACGCTTTTATTTAAGGAGAGAGTATTATGAATTACACAGTATTTCAATGGTTTAATAATTTTGCTGGATCATCCAAACTATTAGATACGCTAATGATTGCTATTACAAATAGTGCTGTATATGTAGCAATTTTGTTTATGTTTATCTTATGGTTTAATAATGGAAAGAAAGTCAATGCCATTAAAAAACAATATACAGTGTTATATACGACACTTTCAGTCATTATCGCTTTACTAGTAAATGTTGTGATACATGCGGTATATTACCATCCACGTCCATTTGTATCACATGATGTACATCAATTAGTACCACATGCAGCAGACTCATCATTTGTTAGTGATCATTCAGTACTTGTATTTTCCATTGCATTTGTATTTTTACTTAGAGGAGAAAAACTTAAATATGTCGCTCTTATTTGGGCAGTATTAGTCGGTGTATCACGTATGTACGTAGGTGTTCATTATCCTCTAGATATACTTGGTGCTGCTTTCTTAACATTTATTACGAGCGGCTTAGTAATGCAAAGTACACGTATGTGTGAACCAATAGCGAGATTTGTATTTAAAATGTACGCATTGGTAGCGAAACGAATTCCTTTTCTAGCGAAATATAATCATATAGCTTAATTTTTATAAATAACTATTTGTAAGTTTGTTTAAAAGTTCGCCTTTGGAAATCCAGAGGCGAACTTTTTTATTGTGCATAAGAAAAGGGTATTTGCATTAAAAGAGTGGCGAAAGAACAAGTAGGTTAGCACCTATTAAATTTGTAGTTTATTATAAATTAATCATCACGTTACGGAATATTCATAAATTTCACGCACCGTACTATAAATAGAAAAATAAAATAAATACAGAAACAATAACTACTTTCAGAACGATTTAAAGGAATTAAAAGGTAAAGTTCGAAACATATAGTATTGAAAGCAAAAAACTACATAATTTAAAGCACACCATCGTAGCAATTAATTGTGAAAGAAAGGAGATAAATATGCATAAACTTGAAACGAATAAAGGTGCGCGGTATTTTATGGTTGCTTTTATTGTTTTGTTTCTTATTATGCTTTTGCGGTTTTTCTATATTCAGGCAGTAGGTGTCGTACATAATGTAGATGTAAAAGATCTAGCAATTGAACAACATAATAAAAATGGTGTTTTGGAAGCGAATCGTGGCACAATATATGATCAAGCTGGAAAAGTGTTAGTCCAAGATTCCACAACATATCGTGTTGTTGTGAATTTAAAAGGAACAAATAAAGTGAAAAATAAAGATGAAACTGCAGAGCGATTAGCTGATGCGCTTGAAATTGATAAAGAGGACGTATTAAAAAATTTTCATGATGGACGCACGCAAGTTGAAATTGGAAAAGTTGGCCGGAATTTATCTAGAGAAGTAAAAGAAAGAATTGGAAAATTAAAAATTCCAGGGGTATCTTTTATGTCAGAAAAAGCAAGAGTATATCCAAATGAAGATTTTGCATCCTATATACTTGGTTTTGCGAGACCTGACGATAAAGGAAATACAGAAGGAAAATTTGGACTTGAAAAGAGCCTGAATAAATATTTGCGCTCTACAAACGGGAATATAGAATATGTGGGAGCACCAAGAGGGATCCCGCTTACAAATGATATAGGGAAAATAGAACCAGCTAAAAATGGGAATAACGTATACCTTACGCTCGATAAACAAATTAATAGTTTTTTAGAAGAAGCGATGAATAAAGCGCAAGAGCACTATGATTCTTCTATGTTAGTAGGAATCATAGCGGATCCAAAGACAGGGGAAATTTTAGCAATGTCTAGTAAACCTAGTTTTAATCCTAATAAAGGCGATATCGAATATTTTTTAAATGATCCAATCGCAAATGCATACGAACCAGGTTCAACAATGAAAATATTTACGTTAGCTGCTGCAATAAATGAAGGGGTATATAACGGGAAAGAATATTTCCAATCTGGAAAATATTCAGTTGGTTCATCTGATATAAAAGATCATAACGGTGGGTTTGGATGGGGATCTATTACATTTGATGAAGGCTTCGAAAGATCATCCAACGTAGCTTTTTCTATTTTAGAAGATCAGTTATTGAAACCGGATAAATTTAAGCAATATATGAATAAATTTGGATTCAACCAAAAAACCGGAATAGATTTACCTGGCGAAAGTAAAAACACATTATTATTAAATACACAAATTCAACAAGTCACAACTTCTTTCGGACAAGGTTCTACAGTAACTCCCATTCAATTAATCCAAGCAGCTACTGCTATAGCAAATGACGGAAAAATGATGCAACCATATATCGTTGACAAAGTTGTAAATCCAATAAATAAACAAGTTATTATGGAAAATCAACCGAAAGAAATTGGGAATCCAATAAAAAAAGAGACAGCGGACAAGGTAAGAGACTTAATGGAGCGTGTTATTACGTCTTCAAAAGGTACTGGTACAATGTATAAAGTGGATGGTTATCCAATAGGAGGTAAGACAGGAACAGCGCAAATTCCGAATCCTGAAAATGGACGATATATGGAAGGAAAAGAAAACTATATTTTTTCATTTTTAGGAATGGCTCCGATTGATGACCCAGAGTTAATTGTATACTTAGCTATTAAGCAGCCAAAGTTAAAGGGAGATGAGTATGGAGCTCAGCCGCTCGCTGAAATATTTAAACCAGTTATGAAAAATAGCCTTGAATATTTAAAAGTGAAACCATATACAGAAAAA
Organism: Bacillus sp. AR2-1; assembly: GCF_008368755.1. Taxonomy (NCBI): domain Bacteria; kingdom Bacillati; phylum Bacillota; class Bacilli; order Caryophanales; family Bacillaceae; genus Bacillus; species Bacillus sp. AR2-1. The sequence goes on along the minus strand of NZ_QORY01000029.1, from coordinate 76,228 downwards.
CAAATGGCAGATGCAACGAAACGATCCCAATTAAAAGTACAAAACTATGTCAATCAATCAATGGATACAGTAGAGAATAGTGTGAAAAAAGAGAAGCTCCAACCGATAATTTTAGGCGAAGGAAAAATAATAAAACAATATCCGCAATCTGGTGAAGTAATGAGTGAAGGGGATCGTATATTTTTATTAGGGAAGAACGCAATAATGCCAAATTTACAAGGTTGGTCCATGCGTGATGTTATGTATTTCTCTAAACTATTAAAATTAGAATTAAAGACTACAGGTACGGGCTATGTAACGAGTCAAAGCATTGAAAAGGGACAAGATATACAAGAAGGCGATGCATTAGAACTAAACTTAGAACCACCTTTACAACCGTTAGTAGAGGCGAATACAAATTAATTCGGACAAAGTGAAGGGTCTAAATACAATAGGCTCTTTATTTTATAGATTTAAGTAATTTCACGCACCGTAATTTTTAGAAAAAATAATAAATAAAAGAATTAACAGAAACACGTTATTAAATATCTGATTATTTTTTATTTACAGTTAAATATTTCTGTGATAATATGGAAAAAATCAAATGCAGTGAAGAGAAGAGTAAATAAAATGAATTTTTCACAGAGAGCTCCATTTAGCTGAAAAGGAGTAAAAATTCTTTATTGAACCAAGCCTCTGAGCAGCACATCGGAACCTTTTATTAGGGGGTGGTGTGACGGGAGCTCCCGTTATAGAGCTATGGTATAAGCATGATTTACAATGCAGTACCTGATAAGGTTAATATGGCGACATATTAACAAACTAGGGTGGCACCGCGATGATAAATCTCGTCCCTAAGACTAAAAGTCTTGGGGGTGGGATTTTTTTATTGTTTCAAAACAATTTGGAAAGCGGGGGCCTAAAATGAAAAACTTACTTAAAGATTGGAAATATCCTTTATTACTACTGTCTGGAGTTGGTATTGCGAATTTAGGGGCATGGATTTACTTAATAGCACTGAATGTACTTGTCTATAATATGGGAGGCTCAGCCTTAGCTGTTGCTACTTTATATGTAATTAAACCATTAGCCGCCTTATTTACAAACGCATGGTCAGGAAGTATGATTGATCGTTTAAATAAACGGAAGTTAATGATTCACCTCGATATATATCGTGCGGTATTTATCGCTATTTTACCTCTACTTCCATCACTTTGGATTGTTTATGTATTCGTATTCTTTATCAGTATGGCCAGTGCAATTTATGAGCCAACTGCTATGACATATATGACGAAATTAATACCAGTAGAGAAAAGACAACGTTTCAACTCATTACGTAGTTTAATAGGATCTGGTGCATCATTAATTGGTCCAGCGATAGCGGGAGTATTGTTAATAGCAAGTACACCGGAGTTTGCTATATATATAAATGCTATAGCATTTCTCTTATCAGGAGTAATTACATTGCTGTTACCTAATCTTGATAAAAAATCCGATATTACTACGTCAAATGATAAGTTATCTTTAGCTGTACTAAAAAAAGATTGGAACATCGTTTTAAATTTCAGTAAAAAATCTTTATATATCGTTTTTGTGTATTTCTTATTTCAAGGGATGATGGTTTTAGTTGCCGCAACTGATTCACTTGAATTGTCATTTGCGAAAGAAGTTTTATTGTTAACAGATAGTGAATATGGCTTTTTAGTTAGTATTGCTGGAGCCGGGTTTATTTTAGGAGCTATAACAAATACAATTTTATCCAAAAAAATAGCGCCTTCATTTTTAATTGGAATAGGATCATTATTCATAGCAATCGGTTATTTAATTTATGCTTTTTCAAATGAATTTTTAATAGCTGCTATTGGATTCTTTATTTTATCTTTCTCTATGGCGTATGCAAACACAGGATTTTATACCTTTTATCAAAATAATGTCCCTGTCCATATCATGGGACGGATTGGGAGTATATATGGGCTTGTGATTGCGGGCATCACCATTTTAATTACGATTTTGTTCGGAGTTGCAACTCAATTTATTTCTATACAACTTGTGGTTATTGTAGGCTCATTGGTAATGCTGCTTATAACTATCATATTGTGTGTATTTACTTTATTGCCCTCACATTCTAAAGTGCATTCCTCTGAGTCAATCAATTCAAAATAGTAATCTTGGTTTTGATTTACGGTATTCAATAGGAGGGTTTACCCTCCTATATATGGAAATATAAGAAGGGTGAACAATATTGATAAACGAAGGTGGTTTTTGTAATGAAAACAAAAGATCAAATAGACAGTATTGTAAAAGAAATGCATCAGCATATAGATTTCTCTGGGGTAATTTTAGTAAAAGAAGAAAAAGGCTTAGTCTATGAAGAGGCGTTTGGTTACGCAAATCGCAATGAATGTATAAATAATACGCTACAAACAAGGTTCGGAATTGCCTCCGGTTGTAAAATATTCACTGCTATCGGTATCTGTCAACTTGTTGAGAAGGGGATAATTACTTTTCAAACAAAGTTAAAAGATTGTTTACGCATAAACTGTCCAAACTTCAATGAAGATATTACAATACATCACCTTCTGACGCATAGTTCGGGTATTCCAGATTATTTTGATGAAAGTATTATGGATAATTTCGAAGATCTTTGGGAACAAACTCCTATGTATCTATTAAAAAATTTAAAAGACTTCTTACCATTATTCCAAAACAGAAATATGATGTTTGCACCTGGAAGTAAGTTTCATTACAACAATGCAGGTTTTATCATACTGGGATTAATAATCGAAGAACAGACAGGATTTGAATTTACGGAATATATAGAAAAAAACATATTCAATCCAATTGGTATGAATGATTCTGGCTATTTTTCTTTAGATAGTTTACCAAGACACACAGCTTTAGGATATATAAAAGACGAAATTAACCAAAATTGGAGAACAAACGCCTACTCTATACCAATAAAAGGTGGTTCTGATGGTGGTGCTTTTATTACTGCGCCAGACATGCTGAAGTTCTGGGAAGCGTTATTTAACTATGAAATCATAAGCCGAGAATATACAAACATGCTTTTAACTCCTCATATTCAAGTAAATAATAATCAGTCTTACGGCTATGGAATATGGATTGAAACAAGAGAAAACAAGATATTCAAATATCATGTAATGGGATATGATCCAGGAGTCAGTTTTCGCTCAGCCGTATATCCAGGATTAGGTATTACAGTAGTTATTCCGTCAAATAAAGGAGCGGGTCCTGAAAAGATAATGAAAGAATTAGAAAACTCTTTTTCATAAGGTTAAAAGAGTTTATGAACGCATTAATAAATGCAAAAAAGACGTACTATTTATTTGTACGTCTTTTTTGCATAAACAATGCTTAAAACTGATGGGAAATCACATTCTATATTTTATAATTTTTATTAGCTAGTTTATTTAAAGTATGGAATGAAAAGAAGCGAATATAATTTTCAAATGTAAACAAGTAAATAGGAGGACTCTAAATGGATATTCTATTTGTTATTCTACTTGTTGTTTTTATAATGATATTAATGCAAGGTAAAGAATATAAAGTGAATATTAATCGTATTTGGTTCATTCCGACTTTGCTGTGCTTTGCGACAATCCAGTCTATTATTCATATGGGACAATTAACTATATTGAAAGTATTACTATTCGTTGTAATGCTGGGGATTGGATTGGGCCTTGGAATGATTAGGGGAAAAGTTTTAACATTTCGATTAGATAGTGAAACAGGTCATGTATTACGCAAAGGAAATTGGTTAAGTACAATTATTCTACTTGCCATTCTAGGTACGAAGGTTTTGATTAAACAAAGTATGTTTTCTAGCAGTACTCACTATACATTAATGGTTGTAACAAATACCTTTTTATGTATCACATTAGGTACTGTAATTAGTAAACGATATTATATTTGGAAAAAATATAATGAATTAATACAAAAAACATGAAAGTATTCATCCATTGTTTAACAGCGCCGTGAACGGTAATACTAAATAACATTGAACTTTTACAACAAGGGATGATAATATGATATTCATTTATACAGATTTTGGCGGAACACATTCAACTTCACTTGCTGCAGCTTATCATTTAAATAAATTACCAACGGATCGTAAGTTAACGAAAGAAGAAATTTTGAATGTAGATTACTTTAATAAATTGAAAACAGAGGATATGGGCAAAATCATTTTTCATGGAATAGACGAAAATGGTAATCCGGTTTATACAATTGGATGTGGTGCATCAAAAGTCGTTGTACCTGCGATGAAACATTTAGGAGAGATTTTGCAAAAACATTATCAAAGTCATGAAAAGATTATTTTTTCTAATACATCACCAACAGTGCCTTTACCAATGACTTTCGGTGGTCTGTTTTCTAGAAGATTTCACATCGACTTCATCGGCGTACCGTTACTCGTATGGGGAGCGAAACTTTGCTGTGATAACGTACAAAGACTTGTTAGTTATACGAAAGAAGCTGGTCGATTGACAAATGATTATGTTGTAATTTTAGATAATGAAACCTTTAAATAATGTATAAAAAGAAGAAAATCGGGCAAATACTTCGGTTTTCTTCTTTTTTTCGTGAAAATGACAAAAAATATTCACATTTAATATCCATCTACTATAGCCAAAACAATAAAGTCCTGTTACTATTACAGGGATATTCTCTTTTCGTAACATAAATATATAGAAAAGTCAGAAAAGAGGAATTGAATTAAGGGAGGAACAACATGAAGCGTGTTGCTTGGATTACTGATAGTACAACTGCGAGTTTTACAACAGAAGGAGATAACTTTGTTATCCCAATTGAAGTTATTATTGATGGTGTGTCGTACAAAGATTGTGAAGAAGGTGTGCGTGAGCGCGTCTATAATGCGTTAAACGAAGGTAAAACTGTCACTACATCACAACCTAACATAGGGGAAATGGTAGAGTTATTTTCGAAATGCAAAGAAGAATATGAAGAGGGATTTGCAGTTGCTATTAGCGGAAAAGTAAGTGGAACTTATCAAAACATGAAGTTAGCTGCAGACATGGCAGGTTTCCCATTAACGGTATTGGATAGTGAAACAACAAGTTATCCAATGGATGAACTAATTAGAAAAGCGAAATCGTTATACAATGATGGTATGACGTTACAAGATATACACAAAACATTAGTAGATGAAAAAAGAAGACCTTTCCACGTATTCCCGAAAAGTTTAAAAGGCCTTTACGCAAGTGGACGTGTAAAGGGAGTTCAATTTTTACTTGGAAGTTTATTAAGTGTCAACTTAATATTAGAAGTAAAAGGTGGAGAGCTTTTACTTGAAAAGAAAGTTCGCAAAATCCAAAAATGTCGAGAATACATTAAAAATGAACTCGAAAAAGAATTACCAAAAGTACTTCATATGTTCCATGCTAACGATAAAGATGGAGCTGAGGAATGGATTTCAGATATTAGAAAAGCATTCCCTGAAATGGACTTTAAACTATATCCATTACCAATTTCATTTGCGGTTCATGCAGGTGAAGGTACAATAGCAATTAGTTATTAAGAGGAAAACCCGTGAATAATTCACGGGTTTTTTATTTAATTGAATTGAAATTGGAGGCATATCACGTCGCCATCAAACAAAAAGGCTCATTTTATCGTTTTAAGGAGCAACCAATCCCTCAACTTGATTTGAAATTAAAAATATAAACCTTTGCCTACTGGCTGAACAGTTTCTAGAACAGTATCGACCATTTCTTCATTGATTAGGGTTCTTATAATCCAGGCTGAGAGATCTTGAGCAGCAAAACAGCCTGCAGCAGTCGAGATATTTCCTTCGTTTACGAAACTTTGTTCAATAACGTCTACATCAAATTCTTTAAGCTGTTCTACTACGGACGGATATGTAGTGGCTTTCTTACCTGTTAGTAATTTTTTAGCTCCTAGTAGTAATGAACCAGAACACATAGATCCTATTAATTGTCTTTGAGGATCTACATGAATGCTATTAAGATACTCTTGATTTGTATATAAATTTTGTACACCCTTACCACTTGCAAATATTACAGCGTCAGCAGACGGAATATCAGATATGCTTCCTGTCATGGGAATACGTAAGCCAGACATGGATATATGAGTTTTTCCCGTTCCTAATAGTTGAACGTCCCAATCAGAAATACCGCCAACTAAACGTACACGATTTAATAAATCCCATGGTAGAAAAACATCTATATCAGTAAAGTTATCAAAACAGACTATTGCAATTTTCATTTTCTAATCCCTCATTCCGTATGTATGTCCCCTAATTTAGAATATAAACTGCTCCTTTTTATGTTCTATATTAAGTTATAAATTCCTGTATATTCTATGCGATGGAAATTTAATTAAATAAAAGGATTATACACCTATAAAATATGTGGCATTCAAATATCCCATACATAACGTAAATAATGTTGTTTCGAAAGTTTAAAGGGTTTTTAAATATAAAAATAGAAATCTATATAAAAAAATATATAAATGGTAGTGATGCTATGAAAATAGGTAAATTTGGAGAATTAAATAACATAAGTATTGATACAATTAGACATTATATGGACCTGGGTCTCATTATTCCTGAAAAAAGGGGAGGGCATTATTTTTTTGATGAGTATTGTCAAATAGATTTAGAACTTATATTACATTACAAAGATCTAGGATTTAGCTTGAATGAAATTAAAGAACTATTTTTTTATAAAAATTTAGCGAAATCTATGAATTACGAAAATGATACTTTTTACCAATCTTTATTTAAATTGAAATATGACCAGATGGAACAGGAAATAGAGCTTTTGGGGAAGAGGCGGGATAAATTAAAGGAAGTGTTACAAGATTTATTATTAACAAATGAAACTTCAAATTCAATTATAGGGATAGATTTAAGCGTACTTCATTTACTTACATGTTCTAAGTGTAGCGAAAAACTAATTCTTCAAAATGGAATTATTACTAACAATCAAATTACTGAGGGGAAGCTAATTTGTAATTGTGGTGAAGAATATATTATTACTTCAGGAATTATAACTGCGGGTAAATTGTTTAAAGTAAATGAGCAAACGTCACTTGAAGATACTATTTCGGATTATATTCATGAAACTGATAATGCGTATTTGGAAAATATGCATAGGGAAGGGGAATGGGCGAAAAAGAAACTAGTACATTTAAATTTAAATAACAAATTAATACTGGATTTAGGATCGGGACTTGGATTCTTTTTGAGAAACATTTATGAAGAACTGCCCGAAAATTGCCTATACATTGCAGTGGATCGAGATTTAAATAAACTTTTATTTTTAAAAGATGTATTAGCGAGAAGAAATCCGAAAAGAAACATTCTCTTTATCTGTGCTGATTTTTTGAATATCCCTATTCAGAATCAGTCAGTTGATGTAGTAATTGATCATTCTGGTACGAGCAATTATAGTTTTGAGCATGAGGATTTTTTACTTCACGAATTAAATCCACTTTTTAAAACGGATTGTTATTTAGTAAGTTTATTTATTTTATTTAAAAATTTCAGCTCAAATAGCCAAATTACAAATAACTTTCGAGAAAATTTTACACTTTCAAAAGTAACGAAAGAAATCCAAAATCTACACTTTCAATCCATTGATGAAAGTACTTCAAATTATTTGACACGAGGAGGAAAGTACGAGGATTTCTTTGTTCAAGGAGAAGAAATTTATACATATTCATTTTTCGGAAAAAGATAAGGGCAATCCCGTCAAAAAAAGTCCGGTTTTATAACTGGACTTTTTTTGATGATTTATATTTATACTCTTTGCGATTAAAAGACAAAGAGGATGTTAATCTACATGTTTAGCACTCACATGACACTCTCTTATCGGTGTATGTCTAGTAAGAGAAAAGATAGCCAAAACTAAAGACAATAGAACTAGAGATCCACCAACCCAGGCCATGTAGGCAACATTCTCTACTTGTTTTAAAGCTATACCTCCAACTGCGGAACCGAGTGAGATTCCTATTTGTAGAGCTGAATTATTAAAACTTTGTTGTATATCTGACGTATCTGGGGCGGTTTGGATTAAATAACTTTGTTGAGGTGGTGCAAGTCCCCAACTTAATGCAGCCCAAACTATCATAACAGGAATAAATAGACCAATAGAAACTGTCGTGAACGGTAATATAAATAAGATTAGAGCAAATAAAGTAATAACTATCACAATACTTTTTGGAGCCCCTATTTTATCTGATAATATACCGCCGAACGCTCCGCCACTTACTGCAGCTATACCAAATACTAAATAAAATATGCTTATCCAATAAGGGCTTAGGTGAAACTTTTCTTCTAAGAAAGGAGTAAAATAAGCATATAAAGTATAGTGTCCTGCTAACATAAACATGGTAGCTAGATGAGCAGCACCTAGTTTTGGACTACACACGGCCTTTAATTGGATAGATAAAGGAGTTCGGTTTTCCTCACCAGGTATTTTCTCTAAAAATACTGAAATTAAGATAATAGATCCCAATGATAAAATAGCTATACAAAGAAAAATAACTCTCCAGCCAAATGTGTTTGAAATTAATATGCCTAGTGGTACTCCTAAAACAAGTGAAGAGCTAATACCCATATAAATTAATCCTAATGCTTTTGCTCGGTAAGAGGGATTTACAATCTTTGCTGCAATTGTAAGGGAAAGTACGACAACTAATGCTGTACTCATAGCAGTTAAAATTCTTGCTATCATCATAAAAGTAAAGTTTGGACTAAAATAAGTAAGTATATTACCAATTAGAAACATATAAAGTGAAATAATATACAATTTTTTTCTTTCCACTTTACTTGTAAAAATTAATAATACAGGACCTGCTATTGCATAAGTAAAGGCGAAGATTGTAATTAATTGACCAGCGGAACTTAATGAAACATTAAAATCTTTAGCGATGTCTGGCAATATTCCTCCAACAATAAGCTCTACAAGCCCTACTGCTATTGTTGCTAAAGCTAATATAAATACTTTGAAATTCATTTTTTGTATTCCCTTCTCGTCATTATTTACCTTAAAACAAAAAAACTCCTGACCACAAACGCTAAAAGACGCGTTTTGTAGTCAGGAGTTATTGGTTCCTGGTAGAGACCCCCAAGCCATATTCTTGGAGTTATACATGATTCTCATATGTAATTAGTCAATGTAATAGAAGATACCATATTACTTTTTACATTTCAATAAAAAAATTTCGTATTTGTACATGTGTACCTATATGAAAGAGATAAAATGGGCTTTCTGAAACTCTAATAATTTTACCTTTCGATGGAAGCGCGTCTAAATGATTCAACTATTGCTAACTTTCACTAATGAAGATTATATAAATAACAAACGTAAGTATTAAACGGCTATATAAAGTAAAAAAGCGACATCCTTTCTGTAGAATTAATTATAGAAAAGGGTGGCGTTTTTTATATGTATATTTTTGTATCTAATCAATTACAACTATTTGCTTAAGCAATTCTAAACTATTTATCTTCAAATCATTGACGGTAGATGAGATTAGTTTAATGGGCATGGGGTTAACCCCATCTTTTTTTATTTCTTTGTATTAATTTTTAAACACAATGTATTGATATTGGGTTAACCCAATAACTTACACTTAATGTAATACAAAGAAAAGTGGGGGGAATTGTTATGGGAAGTTTACGATTACATATAGAAAATAAAAAAAGAAACCAGGAACTAAGAAATATTTGTTTATATTCAATCGCAAAAACAGTATCAATATTCGGTACCGCTATGTATAGTTTCGCATTAGGATTATATGTTTTACAAATAACTGGATCTGCGTTAAATTTCGCGATTACGCTCATATTAGGAACGATTCCAATGATTGTTTTGAATCCCTTTGCTGGTGTAATTGCTGATAAGGTTGATAAAAAGAAACTAGTTATTTGTATGGATTTACTAAGTGGATACTTATTAATAGCTGTTTATATATTAAGCAGCTATTATGGATTAAACTTATTCATCATTTATACTACAACCTTTCTTATGACAGTGTTTACAACCTTTTTTGGAATAGGATTAGAGGCTGCAAAACCAAATATCGTCTCTAAAGAGACGCTTATGAGTATTAATTCTATAAGTAAAATTATCGATTCTGTATCTTTAATTCTCGGCCCTATGTTAGGTGGCATCGTTTTTTCAGTATTTAATATTAAGACCTTTATAATTATAAACGGTATTTCTTTTATTCTTTCAGGGATAGCATTACTATTTATTCATTTTAGACTGTTCGAGTACAACATAAATGAGGGAAATTCAAAAAGAGGAGTTAATTTTATTAAAGATATAAAAGAGGGGTTTTCTTACTTACTTGAAAAGGAAAGCTTAAAGAATACGTTTCATATTTTAATTTCGTTTAATTTCTTCTTAGGCTTTGCTGTAACTGTTCCATTGCCATACATTATTAACACAGTACTCAATCTTGGTTCTAAGCAATTTGGTATCATTCAAGGGACTTTTCCAGTAGGGATGATAATTGGTGCAATTGTAGTAAAAAAGATAACTGATCGTTTTTCTTACTCTTATCTTTTGAAAAAACTAAGTTCTATGTTGTCAGTTTTTATGATTATTTTAGGAATTCCAGTTTTATTCAAAAGTTTTGAAGTGAATGATTTAGTATTCGTTATTACGTATTGTGTTGTTATGATCTTTTTAGGATTTATTATAGCGTTAATTGATATTCCTTTAATTTATTTCATGCAAAATGAGATTCCCGATGAATACAGGGGAAGGGTTCTCAGCATTGGATTAAGTATAGGTAAAATGATGCTCCCTATAGCAATGGCACTATCCGGTCTATTATTAAATTATATCCCAGCGTATACCATTCCAATTGTAGGGGGATTCTTATATTTCATAGTAATTAAAGTTTCATCAAATCGTTTCATATTAGAGGTTCATTCGAAAGATTATAGTGCTTAGTAGATTCTTAGATTATTTATAGAATGGATACTGCTACCTCTTTCAAGCTAAGAAAAGCAAATACTATAAAACGAAATTTATAGTTTGTTAATTCTTATAGGCCTATTCTTTGTATTTGTTTTTGACTATATTCCGCAATCTGATGATTACTTACAGAATAAGTACGGTGAACAATTTACAGTGTATAAACAGAAAACAAAAAAACTAATACCGTTTATTTGGTAAATCAGTTTCATAAATTATAAAAAGCGCAGGATCATCATCCTGCGCTTTTCTATCGTAATTCAGCTGTTTTTCTAATAACAATCTTATCAATATCATCTTCTTCATCACCATTAAATAACCCGCGTTCTTTTAAATACGCCTCAAAATATAAATCTGCTTCTGCACGTTCATCATACGGTTTTACAGATAGAACGAAACCTAATTTGTTTTGTTCCTCTAAATGAGAAGTGGAGATGTAGGCCGGTACATTGTGGCGTAAAAAGAGTTCTTTAACCGGAATAATCATATCTTTCATTAATTTCGTTAACATACCCATTTCAAACTCGAAATTAAAGCGATCTATGCTACATAAATCAGCGAATACTACACCGATAAAACCTGTATTAAATACTTCTTGATATTCTACTTCTTCATCATTACTGTAAAAATTCTTTTCGATTAAATAATTTACAAAATAAGCAACGCCGTCACTTTGTTCAAATGGTTTCGTTGAAAGAACGAAGCCGATTTTCTTTTGTTTATGTAAATACACACATGACATGTATGCTGAAATATTATGTTCTTTAAATAAAGAACTTGTTGCCCCAGAGAGGCCATCAAGTACGTGATGAACAATTTGAAGTTTTTTACGAGCGAAATAATAGGATTTCTTTTGTAACTCCAATGTATCAATAAAGACAGAGCCGATAAAGCCTGTATTTGAAATGATAGGTGTTTGCTTTTTTCTTCCTCTGCGCTTTGCTTGAGCCATTGTAAAAATCATCCCTTCATGTACAATTAAAATAAAAAGAACGTTTGTTCGTATGTTTTTATTTTACTATTAAAACGCTATAAAGTAAAGGGTTTTTGACGAAAAAAACAACAAAAAGACACCTGTAAAAGGTGCCTTAAACGCTGTAGGGAAGAGGGTTCATCCCAACTATTTATATTATGATACAGAAACGATCTCTTCTGCATCTTCTACATCTAAATGACAGTCCATAGTACGAACATCTTGATCTTCATGACTTCCGAAATAAATAGTAATTTTCATATGTATCGCTCCTTTATTCTAGGAATACCTAAAATAATTACTAGTAATGTTACTATTTATTATATACCACTTTTTTCATTCCGACAACGTTATATCATTTTTAATTCTTTTAGGGCAAAAAGAGTAATGTATAGAGATATTTTTATAGAAATAGATACATTTCTTATGTGTTATATTTAATACTGAAGAATTCGAAAACGAATTTTTATGAAAGGAGCAAAATGAATGAATTATAAACAGTTACTAATAGATAACTTCACATATAAAACCTCATATATTGCGCGGCAGTTACATGGAATGAATGTAAAAGAAACGAAGGATTACATTGCTGTCGACTGTGGTTTACCGGCAGATACATTTAATATCATTACTATACTAAACAATAATTTAACGGAAGGTATTGAGAAACTATATAAAGTGGTAAACAACTATAATCAAAAGAAATTTCCAATGAGTGTTTGGTTTTGGGATGATAGGCATGAGCAGACTATAAAAAGCGAATTAATAAGACTTGGCTTAAAAGAAACAGAACAAAATATCGCGATGATAGCAGACTTAAAAACAATTCATCCAACAATAAACATGCCAGAAGGTTTTACGATACAAAAAGCATCTTCGTCAGGACAAATTAAAAATTTTGGGGAAACGTTAGCTAATCTATTTGGTACTTCAGAGGAAGGTACACATGTACAAGCATTCTACAATGAAACTGCTTCTTTCGATTTATGGAATAGTGAGAATATGAAACTATATTTAGGGATTTTTAAAAATGAAGTCGTATCTGTTGGTTCGTTAGTATGTACAAAAGATAGTATTGGTATTTATGATATAGCAACGAAAGAAGAAATGAGAGGGCAAGGATTTGGCTCTACTATGTTTAATTACTTGCTACAAGAAGCAAAGGAATTAAACGTTTCTCAATGCGTATTACAAGCTTCACCTGATGGGATTAATATTTATAAAAAGGCTGGTTTTCAATCTGTTGGACAAATGACTGTATTTGAAAATAGACGTTTAATTGAATAAATTATTCAATCTAAATTGCTTTCATGTAGGAGTTAATACATCATTATGAAAAAAATATATATCGTTACAATCATTTTCACCTTTATAGTAATAGTCACTTTTGCTTTTCATAAAGTAAATGAACTTAAGTACACAAAAGCTATTAATCAATCAAATCATATAAAAAACATTGCACATAGAGGAGCTTCTGCGTATGCGCCGGAACATACAATACAAGCTTATAAACTAGGACAACAATTAAAAGGAGATTATATAGAAATTGATCTTCAAATGACAAAAGATGGACATTTAGTAGCTATGCATGATGAAACAGTAAACCGCACTACAAATGGTAAGGGGCTAGTTAAGGAACATACATTAGAAGAAATAAAGCAACTAAATGTAGGTTCTTTTTTCAATGAAAAGCATCCAGCTTTAGCAAAGAAAGAATTTGAGGATGCTACAGTTCCAACACTAGAGGAAATTATTGAAACGTTCAGGAATAGTACTAATTATTACATTGAAACAAAATCGCCAGATGAATATCCCGGTATGGAAGAAAAGTTATTAGAAATTATACAGTACTACGAAATAAGTGATAAAGTTATTATTCAATCATTTAGTAAAGTAAGTTTGCAAAAAATTCATAGTTTAGATGTTCATATACCTCTAGTACAATTACTACCTTACAAAAAGGCAGTTCAATTAACTGAATTAGAGATAAAAAAGTACAAAACATACTGTATCGGTATTGGGATGAACTATAAATATATTGATTCAGCTTATGTAAAGAGAATAAAGAAACACGGATTAGAAGTTCATCCATTTACTGTAGATAATGAAAAAGATATGAAAAAGTTACTTCTATGGGGAGTTGACGGGATGTTTACGAATTACCCGGATCGTTTACATTCGTTATTACAATCTTCAATTATAATGGTGTAATTATCACTGAATCAATACAACAAGTACCCACAAGTATACAAAGATAGTTTGTGGTCCAAATGGTAACATTATTGAATACATAGAGCCGATATTGAAATGAAATCCGAAAAAGAATCCAATATTTTTATTGGATTCTTTTTATTTAGCTCCAAGTGACGAACTTAAAGCAATTTGAATTTGAATTTGTTAATAAAATATTACATTGAGTATGATTTTTTGTAATTATCATTAGAAAGTAACGAAATTGTAATGAATTTTAACTACGCTTTTTATATTTTTTTGATACACTGACTACGAGAGGAATACCGATTAATGTAGGTAAAAACCAAAACCATATAGGCGGTAATAAATTAATTATGGGAATATGAATACCGACGTTTACTAAAAGTGCGGTAACGGCACCAATATAAGAACCTAACATACCTCTAATATGGTGATGGAGCCAATTTTTCCAACGTTTTTTTCGTGCGAGGTATCCATATATCGCAAATGAATAAGAGAAAATTGCTACATAAAATAAATATGCGATTTTATCCCAGCTTATAATGGATAATATAATTGCAGTAAGGGTGATGACAACATAGGATGCATGATATATTTCACCCCATTCCGTATGTTTTCCTTTCTTCTTTTGAGCAACCATCGCTACAATACCGGTGATTAAGCATATTGTTCCAAATAATATGTGGATGGTTAAAAGAATGTGAAAAATGCTCATAATAATTCCTCCTTTTTTATTTTTATAGTATTGCAGTATAGGAGGAAAGTTGAAACGCATTGTTTATTCACCTTAATATTTTGAAATAAATGTACTCCTAGCACAAATATAAACAGACAAATTTTTCTTGAACTTAGCGGAGACACGTATTACGTGAAAAGAAGGAGAGACTTCCATGTTTACATCTATTACATATTTACAATCTGGGAATGAGAAGCAACAAAAAGTGTATGATGTTTTGAATAAACTTAACATTATGGAGGATTTAATTTTGTATAGTCCGGTTCTTTGCGGGACAATTCCTATTAGAATTGATACTCTTCAATCTGACTTAGATATAGTAATGGAAGTACATAACTTTGATGTTTTTGAACAGGAAATGAGATCTTTATACGGTTCTTATAAAGGATTCAAAATAAAAAAGAAAAAAATTAAAACTACAGAATCGATAAAGGTAAATTTTGAATTTGAAGGTTTTAAATTTGAATTATTTGCTCAGCCTAAGCCAGTACGTAACCAAAATGCATATAGACATATGATAGTAGAGCACATGCTATTAATACAGCATCCCCATATAAGGGAAGAAATTCTTCGCTTAAAAGAGAACGGTTTAAAAACAGAACCTGCTTTTGCTCAAGTATTAAATATTGACGGAGATCCTTATGACGAACTTATTTTATTGGGACAGGAAATGAGATTGTGGTAAATACGATACACAAAAACTCCTCTATAGTTAAAAGAGGAGTTTTTGTTATGCCATGAGCTTACGGATTAATTCACTCAACAATTTAATTCCGCTAGTTATTTGCTCTGGAGAAACATATCCATATGATAAACGAATGTACCGATCTGATTCTTCTTCATATATACGTCCTGGGTTTAAAAGAATTCCTTTTGATAGCGCCTCTGAAAATAATTTCTTCATCGGAATGTTAGGTACAATCTTTAGCCATATAAATAATCCACCACTAGGAATATCCCACGATGCAACATCTGCGCAGTATTTATTTAAAGCTCGTATCATGAATTGTCTTCGTTCTTTTAATTGAATTCTTACGTTTGCAACATGTTCTTCATAAAAACCTTTATTTATCCATTCAGCAGCAACTCTTTGAGATAAAGAGCTCGATCCATAGTCTGTTTGCATTTTTATATCTGACAATCTATCAATAACTGGTTCGGGTCCAATGATCCATCCAATTCTAAGTCCTGGGCTAAGTGTTTTAGAAAGACTACCAACATATAATACATGTCCATGTTTATCTATCGACTTTAAAGGAGGTGGAGATGGTTCATCAATCCATAACTCTCGGTAAATATCATCTTCAATTATAGGTAACTGTTCCTTTTCACATATTTTTATTATTTCTTTTCTTCGTTCTTGAGACATTAATGCCCCTGTTGGGTTTTGAAAACTTGGGATAGAATATAAAATGTTTTTCTTTTGACTGTATTTAATACGTTTTAATAATTCGTTAGGTAAAATACCGTGATTATCCATACATATACCAGATAGATTTATATTTGCTGATTGAAATACATGAAGTGAATATAAGTAAGAAGGTTGTTCAAGTAAAACGGTTGATTCTCTATGCAAAAGACCAATTGATATTAATTGGAGTGCTTGTAATGCACCAGAGACGATTAATATAGAACTGGCTGAAGTATGTATTCCGAATGATTTTACGTATGTACTAATTGCTTCACGTAACGGCAAAAAACCTTTTTGTTCTTCGTATCCAAAATAATCTATTTCGTCACTTACGCTTTTCATAATGGACTGCATAGTTTCTAGCGGGAAAATTTGAGGCGCAAGTTCACCTTTACTAAGATGGATAAGTTCTTTATTTGCTTCTGCTTCATTGATTTCTCGTACCATTAACTTGCTAGGTTTGTGAATACCAGCTTTTACATAGTCACTCCAATCAGGCGGGGGATTCGTCGCTAATAATGACCATGTATTATTTGTTACAATTGTTCCTGCTCCAATTTTCCCTTGAATCAATCCATCTGCCATAAGTTCATCTAGCGCAGTTATTACAGTACTTCGATTTACATGAAATAATTTGGCTAACTGCCGTTGACTAGGAATCTTACTTCCAATAGGCCATTCTCCATTTTCAATTTTTTCTTTCATAAAGTTTACTATCTGCCGATACTTAGGCAGTTTTTTATTAGTTGTCATAAAAAAACTCCCTCGTTCACTTTATAAATGCCAAGTGGTTGGTTTTTACGATAAATAACTGGTTGAAGACATTGTAACAACTATTAAATATGATGAAAAGAAATAATTGGTAATTATAAAGTGGTTGGTTTGAAGGGGGAGAAAAAACATGAATTATAAAAAATGGGACTTTCGGATTATTTGTGCTCATGCTTTTACGATTTTAATATGGGGGACTGCCTTTCCAGCAATTCGTATGGGGCTCGAATCTTATACACCTGAGCACCTTACTTTACTACGTTTATTAATTGCTTCATTTATTCTTCTGTTGTTTTCTTTTATATACAAGTTACGACTACCGGACTTAAAGGATATCCCAGCAATTTTTATATTTGGTGCTTTAGGATTTACTGTTTATCACATTGCATTAAACTACGGCGAAAAAACAGTAAATGCTGGATCTGCAAGTTTAATCGTTTCAGTCACACCTATAGTAACGGCTATTTTTGCATCTGTTTTTTTGAATGAAAAAATGAAATTAAATGGTTGGATCGGTGGTGTAATTAGTTTTATAGGAATTGCTTTCATATCATTTAGTCAAGGAGATGCTATTCAATTGAATAGTGGAGGATTATTTATTTTATTAGCAGCGATTTCAGAAAGCTTATTTTTTGTTTTCCAAACTTCTTACTTGAGAAAGTATGGCTTCTTGCCATTTACTATATATACAATTTTATCTAGCACTGTATGTATGCTTATTTTCTCGCCGGGAGTGTATACAGAAATACTAGCAGCTCCTCTTGAAGTGAATATGAGTGTTATATATTTAGGTTTATTTCCAACAGTACTCCCATATATCGCATTGGCATATATCATATCCCATTCTGGTGCTGCTGAGGCAACAAGTTCTCTATATTTAACTCCAGTAACTGCATGTTTTATTGCTTGGGTATGGTTAGGTGAAGTACCGACTTTTGTTTCAATAATTGGCGGGGGAATTACTATACTTGGAGTTTTAATTACTCATATATCACTATCAAAAAAAGAAAAATATACAACTCTAGTAAATAATAAATCAATATAAACTCATTCCATAACCACTTTATTATACTTTCTTTTGTTGATAAATATAATATTTTGTATTTCAGTTAAATATTGTATGTTACATTTTATGTAGTAAGCATTTTAAAAGGGGATGACAACATAATGAATGGAAAAAGAAAAATTTTCACATGTATTTCTATTATAGGAATCGGACTAGCTAGTTTTTCTAATTCTAGTTTCGCAGCAAATGGAACGGACAATTCAGTACAAACTTCTATTCCCATAGTTAATCAACAAGTAGCTGCTGTAAAAGAAATGAAACCATTTCCCCAGCAAGTTAATTATGCAGGTGTTATAAAACCAAATCATGTTACACAGGAAAGTTTAAATGCTTCTGTAAGAAGTTACTACGATAATTGGAAAAAGAAATATTTGAAAAATGATTTATCTTCTTTACCTGGTGGTTATTACGTAAAAGGAGAGATTACGGGTGATGCTGATGGGTTTAAGCCACTTGGAACTTCAGAAGGTCAAGGGTATGGGATGATAATTACAGTATTAATGGCTGGTTATGATTCGAATGCTCAAAAAATCTATGATGGTTTATTTAAAACAGCAAGAACTTTTAAAAGCTCTCAAAATCCTAATTTAATGGGATGGGTTGTCGCAGATAGTAAAAAAGCACAAGGTCATTTTGATTCTGCTACTGATGGGGATTTAGATATTGCGTATTCTCTTCTTCTTGCTCATAAGCAGTGGGGATCAAATGGAACGGTTAATTATTTGAAAGAAGCACAAGACATGATTACAAAAGGTATTAAAGCTAGTAATGTTACAAATAATAACCGACTAAATTTGGGAGATTGGGATTCTAAAAATTCACTTGATACGAGACCATCTGATTGGATGATGTCACACCTTAGAGCATTTTATGAATTTACAGGTGATAAAACTTGGCTTACTGTTATTAATAATTTGTACGATGTTTATACGCAATTTAGTAATAAATACTCTCAAAATACAGGACTTATTTCAGATTTCGTTGTAAAAACTCCACCACAACCCGCACCTAAAGACTTCTTAGATGAGTCAGAATATACAAATGCATATTATTACAATGCTAGTCGGGTACCATTGAGAATTGTAATGGACTATGCGATGTACGGCGAGAAAAGAAGTAAAGTCGTTTCTGATAAAGTCTCTTCATGGATTCAAAATAAAACGAATGGAAATCCTTCTAAAATTGTGGATGGTTATCAATTAAACGGATCCAATATTGGTAGTTATCCAACTGCTGTATTTGTTTCACCGTTTATTGCTGCAAGTACAACGAAAAGCGATAATCAAAAGTGGGTAAATAGTGGATGGGATTGGATGAAGAATAAGAAAGAAAGCTACTTTAGTGATAGTTATAATTTATTAACCATGCTATTTATTACAGGTAATTGGTGGAAACCAATACCTGATGATAAGAAAATAGAAAACCTAATAAATGATGAAACTCAAAAAGGATACGATAAATAACAAGGTTTTCTTTTTAGTAAAAGGAATTAGCACTATGCTAGTTCCTTTTTAATATTTCGTGAAACAATACAGCTTTACACTTAAATAAAGAAAAATTTAATAAGATCATGTTGTAGGTTGTTGTCGGAAAAAGGAGAATATGTCACTCTGTTGAATATAAAAATACAACCTATTTATAAAGGAGCCTAAAATATTGAATGTCCAGTTAAAGGTTGTTACGAGAGAGAATTGGGAAGATGCCTTAAAGCTACAAGTTAAAGAAAATCAGACGAAATTTGTTCCATCTGTAGCAGTTTCACTTGCTAAAGTATATATAAAACCAGATGGAGACAATGTGGAGTACATACCATTTGCGATATACGACGGCAATCTAATGGTTGGTTTTATTATGCATGCTGTTGTAAGAGAAACAACTGATATGTATTGGATAAATGGATTTATTATCGATCAAAAGCAGCAAGGGAATGGTTATGGAAAAGCGGCATTACAAGAAAGTGTTTCTTTAATAAAAAATACATGTAAGGCGTGTAAAGAAATAAGATTAACAGTACATAAAGATAATGTCTTTGCAAAGAAACTATATGAACGTTACGGTTTTCAACCATTGGGACATGAATATGATGGTGAGCAAGTATATCGTTTGTTCGTTTAAGTATTACGAAGTAAAGATGTGAAATGAAAGATGCCATTAAATGACTGGGAGGAATAGCAATTGAAAAATAAATTTCATCATATTGTACGAGCTGTTATGTTAAAGGATAATAGATTATTATTGGCTGAATATATTGGCCATCATTATTTTTTACCAGGTGGTCATGTTGAAGTTGGCGAGTCAGCTGAGAATGCATTAATAAGAGAACTATGAGAAGAACTCGGAGTAAATTGTAGTATAAAACAATTTTTAGGCGTCATAGAAAACCAATGGCAAGACCATGAAGTTCTTCATCATGAAATCAATCATATTTTTGAAGTAGATTCGCAAGAGTTACATATTGATTTCATACCAAAATCTAAAGAATCTCATTTAGCGTTTCACTGGATAGATTATAATCAAGAGGCTTTACATACGTATAAAATCATGCCAGTACCTTCAGTTAAAGAGTTACTAGAAAGGAAATTAAGCGATGAACGACTAAACTGTTGGATTAGCAATTTTTAAACACCTCTATTAATAGTAAATACGTCCCTGAAAGGAGATTAAGAAAATAGGCTGAAAAACAAGGTACATCACCTAGTGTAAGTTCATATTTTGTTGATGTACGCATTTAGTCTATAGCCTTATTTCTACTTTGTTTGCAAAAATATATAAACTTTAACATTGGGACGGAATTTATTTTTATAAATGGAGGGTTTCGTAATGAATCAGTTTCAACAAGAACTACAATCATTAAACCTTAATGATTATCAATCTGGTAATGTTGTGTATTGGGATCAACTACAACAAAATCAATATCCATACTATTACATTCAAGACGATGCACGTCGTTGCGGCGGATGCGGAGGTTGTGGTGGTCGCTGTGGTGGATGTGGCGGCGGAAGATGTGGAGGATGTGGTGGTCGTTGTGTAGGCTGCGCTGGATGTTTCGGTTGTTTTAACTGCTGGAACTGGTGGATCATTTAAGTATAGAAAACTAACAATGGTGTACATGAAAGAAAGGTGTAAATACTATTTTATACTTTTCTTTCATGTTGTAATTTTTTATTCGTGTTAAGGGGGATTTATTTGTATACATACGATAAGTTAATTTCTTGGGTAGAAAATATAAAAGAAGAAAATCATAGTTCTGCTACAGCACTGTGTATAATAAAAGATAACAAAATCGTACTAGAGCATTATAGTGGCCATCATTCAAATACATCTATAAGTAAAAAAGTAACCGCATCTTCACAATTCAACGTTGCTTCTGCGAGAAAAAGTTATTTAGGTTTAATGGTAGCATTTGCGCTTTACGAGGGGAAAATAAACTCTATTGATGATGAAGCGATACAGTATCTTAAAGACTTTGATCCTGTATTACTTGGTAAAACAACAATAAGACATTTAGTAACCCATTCGCACGGTTTAGGAGAAACGCATGATGGGACAATTTTTCGTGAATTTGAACCTGGACAAGCATGGGCGTATAGAGATGTTAATGTCAGAATGATAACACGTCTTATTTATCAGCTATATAGCAAAAGTTTTCCTGAATTGTTAAAGGAGCGTGTATTTGATCTAGCTAACTTCAAAGAAACAGGTTGGAGAATTCAGGAAGATGAAAACTTAGTTAAAGTTGTTAATAATCCAAGTGAAGACGCGATTAGTGAAATTGGTACGGTAAATGATGGTACTGAAAAAAATCTATTTGTCTCAGCTAGAGAATTTGCTTATTGGGGCAATCTTCATTTAAATCAAGGTATGATAAACGGTCAACAAATTGTTCCAAAAGAAGTTATAAAAATTGCTACGAGTTTGCAAAGTCCAACATTTGCAAACAAAGAACTACCACAAAATGGGTTATTTTGGTTCGTTCAAAATGAACCTACGCTTTTAAGTGAACTTGGTGAACGAGTTCCAAAAGGATCGTATCAAATATTAGGAATTACAGGACCGACTCTTTTAGTAATACCTGAATATAATGTAGTTGTTGCGAAAATGTATAATAAAAGATATAACTACGGCGGTGATAATTATTTATATTATTTACGTGAATTTAGCAATTTAGTCGCTGATACATTTCGTAACGGTAATGGGGCATAATTACTCCTATAATGAAAAGGAGTGAGAGAAAGTGAAAGATAAAATGAATAAAAATCAAAAGCAAAACCTTAAAGATGTAAATACAGAACAAAATGCGATTTATAGCGATCCAAAAGATGCGGCTAATATGCAAACGGTACCGCAGCCGAAGGATTTTGATGAAATTGAATATTAATTTTTCGTTCATCCGACTATATGATGAATGAAAAATACATCTTAAGTCCCATCACATGATTGAAATCTTTTGGTATTCTATATACATAAGCATTTGAAAATGTCTTATCTTAACAAAGCTTTCTTTAAGTAGATCTAAAAGACACTTCATTATGGAGTGTCTTTTTGTGTACATGAATTCAATTTCCATTTTTCATGCAGTATCTTGCTTCTTATGATGGTTATACTAACTGTGAAAATTCATGTCATGATAAAAGAAGGGGACAGTTAGTATGAAACAAACTTCTATAAATCCGTTACTAATTGTTCTAGGTACAATCATTGTTCAAATTGGCCTTGGGACAATTTATACATGGAGTTTATTTAATCAACCCCTTGTTAGTAAGTTTGGATGGAACCTCAATTCCGTAGCGATAACTTTCTCCATAACAAGTTTTTCATTATCATTCTCAACTTTATTTGCAGGAAAGTTGCAGCAAAAATTAGGACTTCGTAAACTCATCGCTACTGCAGGGATTGTTTTGGGACTCGGTTTAATACTTAGTTCACAAGTTTCTTCCTTACCATTACTATATTTATTAGCTGGTGTCGTTGTTGGTTATGCAGATGGAACTGCTTATATTACATCACTATCTAATTTAATTAAATGGTTTCCAAATCGAAAAGGACTTATTTCTGGCATATCTGTTTCGGCATATGGAATGGGCAGCTTAATCTTTAGATATATAAACGGTAGTCTTATCGATAGTCTTGGTGTATCACAAGCATTTTTATATTGGGGTATCATCGTTTTACTTTTAGTATTAACCGGATCGTTCTTCTTACGTGAAGCAATAGTGAGTAATACTGTAACTGAGACATTACACAATGATTATACGCCTCGTGAAATGATGCGAACGAAACAAGTATATCTTTTGTTTTTTATGCTATTCACATCGTGTATGGGCGGTCTATATTTAATCGGTATGGTAAAAGATATTGGTGTACAGCTCGTTGGACTTAGTGCAGCAACCGCCGCTAACGCCGTTGCAATGATTGCAATTTTTAATACGGTAGGTAGAATCGTTCTTGGAACGTTATCAGATAAAATTAGCCGAATGAAAATTGTCTCTGCAACGTTTATTATTATTGGATTGTCAGTCTTTACTTTAAGTTTCATTCCACTAAATTACAGTATTTATTTCGCTTGTGTAGCAAGTGTTGCCTTTTGCTTTGGTGGTAATATCACAATCTTCCCAGCAATTGTTGGAGATTTCTTCGGATTAAAAAACCATAGTACAAATTACGGGATTGTATATCAAGGTTTCGGGTTTGGTGCACTTGCAGGAGCGTTCATTGGAGCATTACTGGGTGGATTTCAACCGACCTTTATTATAATCGGTGTTTTAAGCGTTATTTCCTTCATTATTTCGATATTAATTCGTCCACCAAAAGCAGAAAACAAAAAAGAAACACGACATTTATATCGGAAAGTAGCTTAATTATAAAAAGAGTCCTTGTATAGGGCTCTTTTTATATTACAAAATAAGTGAAAATGATTTGAAAGGTAATAAAGTAATTTATTTCTTTAGCAACTAAGTAGCAGATTGGTAAAATATTCATATTGTTTTATAAAGGCATTGAAATCATGTTATAAACCTACATTAACCACCTTTGTTATTAGATATGCAATTCATTTGTACACCATTATTTTATTATAAAGGTAGTTGGCTTATATTGGTTACAACTATAATTTCTTCTTTTATCGCATTCACTTCAACAAATATTGATGACATTTTTATACTTCTTGTTTTATTTTCGCAAGTAAGGACAGGAGTAATTAAGAAAGAAGGTAGTACTGTCCGAGGGAAAACTAAAATGAAAGAACTTTATATTGTTATTGGACAATATTTTGGGTTTAGTTTAATTATTTTTCTAAGTATCATCGGTTCTTTAAGCTCTTTTTTCATTCCTGTTTCGTGGATCGGATTATTAGGATTCGTGCCAATTTATATGGGAGTGAAAGGACTATTGTCACTTCGTTCTTATAAAAGTAACGAAGTCATTGCTAACGCTTCTAGTTCAATATTTAAAGTAGCTTCAATTACATTAGCTAATGGAGCTGATAATATTTCGATTTATATACCAATGTTTGCTAGTCAAAATCTTAATGCCAATATTGTTACATTAGTAATCTTTTATTGCATGATAGCAATATGGTGTTTTATTAGCTACAAATTGATAAGAGCTCCTATTTTAGCTAAAGTACTTGAGAGAAATTGTCATATTATCGTTCCAGTCGTTCTAATTGGTTTAGGAATGTTCATTCTTATCCGCAGTAATACAATTGAATTATTGTACTAATATGTTGAAACTTAGATTAAAAAGAATCAGACGCCATAAAAAGCCGTACTACAGATAAAATGTAGTACGGCTTTTCTTTATTTTAGTGAAATGAAACAGTGCTCTACGACTATTAAGTTAGACAGGATATTACGATTATTAAATTGAATAGATACTTTAAAAGGAGTGTGCTACTTAAAATGAAAATAGTAAAACAATGGGTCCAAGAAGATAGTGATTACATAAGAGAAAAAGTAATTGAATATAACCAAAAACATATTTCGGATGAAGAGAAAAAGCCTTCAGAAAAAATTAGTTTTATAGTGAGAAATGAAAAGGAAGAAATTGTAGGCGGAATAACTGCAATTACATTTTGGCACCACGTACATGTCGATTTCCTTTGGGTTTCTGAAGAGTATAGACACGAAGGCTACGGAAGCCAATTAATAAAGCTTATTGAAGAATTTGCAATTGAACAAGAGTGTAGGCTAATCAATTTAGATACTTTTAGCTTTCAGGCACCTGCGTTTTATAAAAAGCATGGATATAAAGTGATTGGAGTAAGTGAAGATCATCCGAAAGGACATAATCATTACTATTTAGAAAAACGTTTATAAAGTGTATATTGAATTAACATTAGTATTTTGAATACAAATTTATCCTTTTGGATTATGCATTTAAAGGAGAATCTTGAGTGAATGCATATTTAGAGGCACTTCTAAAGCAAAAAAAGATCGAAGTGGAATATTAGTTACGGGAAACTAATTATTTTATAGCGAATATACCTAAAATAGGCATCTAAATATATGCATTCAGATGAAGGGGGGAAATGTTATGAATTCATTTGTAAATGATAGGTTTGATGAAACGAGAAAATATCTATTCGAGGAAATTATGATATTGGATGATGCTCAATTCAATAGTAAGCCAGACATGAATAAATGGAGTATAGCACAAGTATGTCATCACTTAGTTTAATTGGATAAAGTGGTCATAAAGGTTATTTCATCTGGCTTAAAAAAGATTGATAGTACCCTAAAAGAGCGTCGAGAAATCCGCTCTATATTACAAGATAGATCGCTAAAATTTATAGCTCCAGGAATGATTGAACCAAGTTTAGAACCATTTGAAGTCCAGAAAATAATCGATATGTTAAACGAATCGAGAAAAGAATTAATGCGTTTCCTAAGTACAATAGAAGATGAATCTATATTAACGATTAAATCAGTGATGCATCCAGCTCTTGGAGAATTACATCTTGATCAGTGGATAGAACTGATCTATTTGCATGAACAGCGTCATATAGAACAAATCAAAGAGATAAAACTACTTTGTGAAATTGGGAAGTAAAAAATCTTTGGCTATTAACAAAAAATACGGGTCTCATATGTATACTTTTAAAATTGATCTAAAGAAAGGCTAATTTGGAATCCGTTTGTTATACAAGTTTAACCTCGTCTCAAAATGAGAGCGGGGTTTTTATTAATTTTGGAGCTACTCTGGGATTTTTATTTAGTATTAATTTAATCAATTTTTATTCTAATACTTAGGGAACTTACTATTAAACCGAGTTAATGATAGAATGATAAACAGACAGAAAATTCCTTTTATTAAAAACAGAGGAGGTACGTATGAAAAAAGTAAATGTTACATATGCACTTTTATACGATAAAACAAACGAAAAAATCTTAATGGTAAAAAACAAAGGGAAGAATGGTTCATATTACACGCTACCAGGTGGCGCAGTTAAACTGGGAGAAACGTTAGAAGAGGCAGTAATTCGGGAAGTGAAAGAAGAAACCGGACACCATATAACTGTAAACGGCATTTGTTACATTAGCGAAGCTTTTTTCGAAGAGAGAGGACACCATGCAATTTTCTTTAATTTTTTAGGTGAAATAATTGACGGGCAGGCAAATATAACAAGGCCAAAAGAAATTGAATAGATTACTTGGATGGAATTACATAGAGCAGCACCGCATTTACGTATACCAGAACACTTACTAAATATATTACAAAGGAAAGAAACAGTGCCTTACTTTTTTAACGGGACAATCGTTCATCAATCTTCATAACATTATCAATTCATGTAAGGCGGGGAAAAAATGGAGTTTATCGTTAATCATAAACATTTCACTCAAGCACTTTCAGAAGTAAGTAAAGCTGTATCTACCAAAGCTATAATCCCTATATTATCTGGCATAAAAATAACTGTAGATCAATCGGGAATTACTTTAATCGCAAGTGATTCAAATATTTTCATCGAAAAATTCATCCCTAGTTCCACTGAAGGCGACCAAATTACAACTATAGTAAAAGCAGGAACTATTGTAGTACCTGCAAAATATTTCATTGAAATTATAAAAAAAATGCCAAGCGATGTATCAATAAAAAGTACGAATGAGCAAATAATTACGATACAGTCAGAAGAAATCACATTAAACTTAAATGGACTTCCAGCATATGAGTTTCCGAATGTACCACTTATAGACGATCATGCAAAAATACAAGCAGAAACAGAACAATTGATTGAAGTATTTAAACAAACTGTCTTTGCAGTAGCTAAAAATGAATCTAGACCCGTTCTTACGGGAGTACATATCGAATTATAATTTGTGCTGCAACTGATTCACATAGACTTGCTATACGCGAAACGATAATTTCTACAGAGGTGAAAGCAAGTTGTATCGTACCAAGTGCAACTATTAGTGAACTGCTAAAATTAATGAATAGTAATTCAGAATTCGTATACATCTATCTTTCAGAAAGTCACATTATTTTTACATTCGGTACAACTACATTATATTCAAGATTAATTGAAGGAAAATATCCTAATATATCTAGTTTAATTCCAAATGAATTTCAAACAGTCATTAACGTAGATAGAAAAAGAATTTTACAAGGTGTAGATCGATCCAGCTTATTATCAAGTGAATGGGCAAATAACAATGTTAACTTAGAAATTATAGACGAATCCACAATTAAAATTTCTTCTAACGCTTCTCAGATTGGAAAAATATCCGAGACACAACAGATAGATGAGATTCAAGGTGAAAAACAATTAAATATATCTTTCGATGGACGATTTATGATGGATGCTTTAAAGGCGATAAAAGAAGAAACGGTTACTTTAAGTTTCAGCGGTTCTATGAGACCAATATTAATTGAAGCAGGGACACCATCTGCAGCAGTACATCTTATATCTCCAGTAAGAGCTTATTAATAACAAAGGAAGGAATCACATTATGTACAAGTACACTTTATGTTTTATAAAGAGAAATGAAGAGATACTTATGTTAAATAGAGAATATGACCCTGTAAAAGGATTATGGAACGGGGTAGGTGGAAAGATAGAAAAGGGAGAAACACCTTTAGAAAATGCGATTCGTGAAATAAAAGAAGAGACTAATATAGAAGTTAAGCATGAACAAATTCAGTTTAAAGGTATTATTAAGTGGGAGGACTCATCTTACTCTGGTGGTATGTATGTTTATTTAGTAGAGCTACTTAATGAATTTACATATCAAACTCCCAAAAAAGTATCAGAAGGAATTTTAGATTGGAAAGAGATTTCTTGGATTCTAAGTGACTATAATTACGGCGTAGGAGAGATGATACCTAAATTTTTATCTGAAATACTCCATAATGAATTAATATTAGAAAACAACTTTGTTTTATCTAATCATAAATTAATAGATTATAGGAATGAAGAATTGGCTAAGCAGGAAAGTTCTATAGATAAGATAGTTCAATTATAAAAAGCAGGAATTGTAATCTATAATACGCAGCACAATCATTATAACCTAAATATAAAAGCCATAGATTATTCGAAGAGTAGCTAAGGAGAAAACTTATATGAGGATGAGTGTAATGAAGAAAATAATTATTTTACTCATAGCTATAGTTCTAATTACTTTTGCTTTTTATCAATACAACAAAAAAGATAGCGTAGCTAAAAATGATAAAGTGTATGTAGAAGACTTTAAAGGAAAAAATGATTCAAATAAAATACAATCTGCTATTAATAAAGCAGAATCAAGTACAATTAAAACAGTATTGCTTGAGGATAAGAAGTATAAAATCACGTCACCAATCGTAGTGAAAAAAGGTGTAAAATTATTATTCGGTTATGGAACACAGTTTGTTGTTGAAGGTAATTTCAGAGTTCTAGAATTAGAAAAAAACGCTTCTATCGAAGGAGCCTATATAGCTGTAAACGATCCTACATTTAATTCTGAAGTTATATATTTAGACGGCAAAAATAAGTATTATAACACTTGGCACAAAACACAAATAAAAGATATAAATATTATTAATTGGACAGAAACAAATAAAGGTACTGGAATTTCTTTGTATTCTGGTGGGAAAGAAAATGAAATTTCATTTATTAACTTTGAAAATATAAAAGTTGTAGGAATGGAAACTGGGCTGAAATTAGTAGCAAAGAAACCGCAATCTGGTTATGCTTGGATAAATGCCAACCGTTTTATAAACTTCTCACTTGAAGATTGTGTAAATATGATTTATATGGATAGTAATGTAACTACACCAAATGAAATTAGCGGTAATCAATTTACAAATCTACAATTACAGCCATCAAGTAAAACGAAAAATATATTAAGAGTAAGTGGACAACATAACGAGTTCAATGGAATGGTGTGGGATTTACAGAAAATCAATCACGAAAACGAACTTATTGAACTAACTGATAAAAGTATGAATACGGTTATTAATATTACCTCTGTACAAACAAATAGAGTTTTAGATAGCGGTAAAGCAAATATAGTGAAATAAGGTTAAATACAGAAAAAGAGCGAATTCCTTATAATAGAGATCGCTCTTTTTTATTTATAGTTAAATTTCTCTCCACCAAGTTGATGAAGGATAGTCTGTAGATTTTAACGTGATAGATTCACCAATTTGTGGCGTTGCAATATTAACTCCTAAACGCTTTGCTTCTTTTGTCACACGTTCAATAGGATCACTCCATTCATGTAATGATAATGTAAAAGCACCCCAATGAATCGGAAGAAGTAATTCTCCTTTCACGTCAATATGAGCTTGCACTGTCTCTTCTGGTAACATATGAATAGCAGACCACCTTGGATCATATTGCCCGCATTCCATTAACGTAAGATCGAATGGACCGTATTTATCACCAATCTCCTTAAAGTGAGGAGCATACCCGCTATCACCACTAAAGAAAACTTTAGTCTCTTGACCAAGAATAAGCCATGAACACCATAACGAACAATCTCTATCTGTCATACTTCGTCCTGAGAAATGCCTTGCAGGTGCGCAAACTAATTTTATATTATCAAACGTAATTTCGTCCCACCAATTATGTTCACTAATTTTGCTAGGTGAAACACCCCATTTAATTAAATATTGCGCAACTCCAGTTGGAACATAAAAGTGCTTCGCACGATCTTTTAACTGCATAATACTCTTGTAATTCAAATGGTCATAGTGATTATGTGAAATGATAATCGCATCAATTTCTCGAAGGTCTTCACGTTCTAAAGAAAAAATACCACTATAACGTTTACTATTAAACAGAGGAAATGGGGAAGAGGCATCTCCAAACATTGGGTCTAATAACAATGTTTTACCTTCTATTTTCAAAAGAGAAGCAGAGTGCCCAAACCATGTCACACTCTCTAAAGACTCATTATTTTTATCCGATAAAACAATAGGTAAATTCTTTAAAGGACGCAGCTTTGATTTCATTTTAAAGTAATCAGTCATTAAACCGATTATATCTTTCGGTTTAAAACTTACATCAGTATGAATTTGATTCATATATTTCTTTTTCATTCGTTCTCCTTTTTACGTTTAACAATATACGTATGTTGTTATTGTAGCTATTTGTAGTTTAAACGAAATTAATTTACCTTTCATCTTAAATTCAGTACATTTCATAAATTTGTCAAATTCATTATTCTTATATATAAAAAATAAATCAGGCAGCAGATAAAACAAATATAAAGTAAATGTAAATTGTTTTAATTTGGTAAATACTTTCTTATAAACAACGAAGAACATACGTTTTGTTATATGTTGTAGAAGAAAATACGTCTCTAATTATTAAAAGGAAGGAGAGGATGTAAGTGCAAATAGAGAGAAAAAAGAAATCAAAATGTAAACTATCAAAATCTCAAATAACTCAGCTATATGCAGAAGGGAAGAGTACCTCAGAAATAGCTACGCTTGCCAATGTGTCTGCTAGATATATTCGTATGGTTTTAACAGACAATAACGTTCCAAGGCGTGCTATAGGGAGTTGGAAAAGGAAGTATGACATATCAGAAGATTATTTTAAAACATGGTCAAATAACATGGCTTATATTTTAGGATTTATAGCAGCAGATGGTGTTATACAGAAAGAAAATCAATGTGTCAGTATATCTCAAAAAGAAAGTTACATTTTAGAAGATATAAAACAAGAACTACACACCAACCAGCCACTATATCAAAATAAAAAAACAGGCGTATATATGCTAAACATTAATAGCAAAACAATAAAAGACGACCTTATGAATATACATGGAATCATGCCATGTAAATCATTAAATATCAAATTCCCATTCGTGCCTGAAGAATATTTACATCATTTTGTTCGTGGATATTTTGATGGGGATGGTTACGTCAAGTATGAAAATTATATAGTAAGCTTTGTAGGAGGATCATATAGATTTATGAATTCTTTACATCAAATTCTTCAAAATCACAATTTACGAGCCGATTTACTAAATCAAAACAAACATTATCGCGTTATTTTATCTGGAAGAAAATCAATACAACTATTTTCAAATTGGATTTATAAAGACAAAGATATTTATTTGCATAGAAAATATGAAGTGTTTCAGAAAGAAAGTCTAAGTTTAGACCAATTACAAGATCGAAAACTAAAACAAACTCAAACCGCCGTTAAACAAAGAAAACAAAATTTCCTTAAAGCATACATGAAAGATAAGTGTAATGCTACAACTTGTTCAAATTTAGAAATAAGCGAATCGACTTTTAAACGTTGGTTAAAAAATGATAATCAATTTAAAACAGAGTATGAAAAGATTAGTTTGACAAGTTCCACTAGCGATAACTAAATATAAAACTCTAGAAAACCTTATTATAGGTATGAAGATAGCAATACTAAGGTTTTTAATTTGAAATCATTAAAGGATTCTTAGTTTTATTTATAGAACATAACAAATACATAGATTTTATAATTAATTTGCTAAAAAAGGAGAGGGACACCCTGCAAAAGAAATTTATCAATCCAGAAACGATGCCACCAACTTTTGGATATTCGCATGTTGTCGAAGTTAGTAACGCTAAACGAACAATTTACATATCTGGACAAGTAGCAATCAATACTGATGGTCAAATAGTTGGCGTTGGTGATTTAGCTACACAAACACGACAAGTATTCGAAAACATTAAAAGTGCATTAGAAACTTCGGAATTACAATTTAATGATGTAGTAAAATTAACGTTTTTCTTAACAGATATTTCTCAAATGGCCATTGTTAGAGATATTCGAGATCAATACATTGATACTAAGAATCCACCAGCAAGTTCGGCTGTAGAAGTTAGAAAGTTAATTAACGATAACTTATTAATTGAAATCGAAGCAATTGCTGTAGCAAACTAATTTTAAAAACTTATTCGTAATCATATCAATGCAATTCGTTTAATGCGTTCATTTAAAACGAATTGCATTTTTTATTGTCTTAAATATAATTTATATCTGGAGACATTTTTATCAACAACTTATAAAACAACAAAAAAACAAACAACTAAACAATCCATCACACAGAATGATTAAAAAGAACAAGGGGAGGCTAATCACCAACGCTAACGTTTAATAAGTTTATTATTCTAAGTTAGTTAACATAATATATATTATAGGCAGTTGTAGAAAAAAGCGATATCAGGTATCAAAAACCAAGTAAACTATACTTAATGAGACGGAGCGGAGATTTTTAGTGAGATTTACATAAAATCGTATCTAAACGAATTTCTACAGTTTTTATCATTCTTTTTGTTATAAATCCATCACAGCAAATTCAAATCAATAATCCATTAAGAATTATCGAATCAAAAACATTTTTGATCGACAAGAAATTTTTATACAGAAAAATTATTTCTATACAAAATATAAATTATTAAATTCATTTTATGTTTTACTTAATAAATTTATATTGCTATTTACACACGTTTTATAACTTTAGATTATTTGTTGTTATTTCTGTCAGTTACACTTGACTTTTATTGTACTTACCGTTCTTTATTCTAGTTAACATAACGTTTATTTTTAACATAAAAAAATCTCCCTCACCTTTAGGAAGATTTTTTAGCTTGCTAGTATTTCAGTTATATGTTTTTAATAACAATCCCAATTGTAAATAACATTGGAAAAATCTAGATTTAATAAATCGTCTTTCTTTATAAAGAAATTAGCAACACCAGAATCTCCCCACATAATATTTAATGAATCATCTGTATCAATTTGCAACAATAACATGTCATGTTGCTGGTATTTTTCTTCCCATTCCCTTGGATCTGTCTGTGTGAAAAATGGATAACCACCAATTTTATGCCCTTGATCTTTACATAAATCATCATATAGTTCGCCTAATTCAGTATTATTTTCTTCATCAACAATTTTTTCCCAATCAATTTCCTCACTAAACATCTTTTCAAATCGATAATCCCTTGATGTTACTGGTTGATAACCTAATTCAAGCTTTAATTTCGCTGCTTCAGGAATGATAAAGTTCTCTAATTCTGAAGTGTTTAAATAACTAAAATCAGTAATTACCTTATTTAAATCTTCTATAATTGTAGAATGATAAATAATTCGAAAGTCTTTTTGGATTGTTGGATGATCAAAATCTGCTCCGTAAAGTTCATCTTCAGCACTTACGAAAAACTGTAGCATACCCTTTTGAGGCATATATTCAACATGCGGCATTTCTTCAAAGTTTAGCTGCGCTAGTAACATCATAGGTTGTCCATTTGAATCTTTAGGATGCTCTTGATCTATAGGTAAATACGGATAACCACCAAATTTACTTTCAAAAAGCGTTGTCTCTGCTAATGTTCCAGACACTTTAATATAAGGTTTCACACTTTCTTCTAAAATACTACGATACTGCTCTAGTTCTTTCGGAATTTGAAGCTGATACGTATTCTTCATTACATTTGCCTCCCTTTAATAATGAATTGAAAATGCCTTACTTAATTATATAGCAAAAGATAGCTTCATTGAAAATTGTTAAAAATCCGTTTTCACCCTCGTTTTTTGTGCACTTGGTGGACAAAGTAGATTATGTTCTAAAACCTTTTTATTAATAGTTCGAATTAAATCCGCTGCTTCTGTAGTATTTGTATTTTCTTTTAGCTTTTCTTTTAAATCATCAATTTCCTTTGAAAGCTCAATCCACCTAGGTAAAACATGATTATTCTTTAACGTTCTATAAAGTTGCTTTTCAGGATTGTATGAAAGGTCTTTATCAAGATTAAGAGGTTTCCCTTTACCTGGCAAATTATCAAAAGACCCTTTCTTTTCTGCTTCTTTAACGATAGAACTAATATGATCCTCATACGTATAAGACCAAACTTTCTCATCTTTTACTAATATCTCTTGCTTTTTTAGTTTTTTATCTAGTTCTTCTTGATTCATAGACTCTCTCTCCTTTTTAATTTAGAGTGTTGTTTTTGTAAGTTTTAATGCTTTCAATCCATCAAACAACTTTTCTCGCCACCAAACACCGTCATGTCCGCCTTGAAACTCTTCATAAGTAATTTGGTACCCTTTTTCTTTTAAAGCTTTATACAGGCGTCTATTAGCCGTTAAAAGAGGTTTGTTTTCAAGTTCTCCTGCTGCTATGTAAAAATGAGGTTGACTCGTATCGGAATCTATAGATGAAATTTGATTTTCAATCCAAGGAATTTGATTTTCATAACCATCCTTTTTCCAATGCACGGATCCAGACATTGACAACACGTTTCCGAAAACATGTGGATTTTGAAGTGCTGCATAAAAAGCTGCTAAGCCACCAAGACTGAAACCGGCAATTGTTGTATGTTTCGCTTCTTGATGCACACGATACTTAGCATGAATCCACGAAAGTAATTCCTCCGTTAAAAATGCATTCATTTTATCGTTATAAGTTAGCTCTTCTAGTCGATCAACAGGATCTATTGCAACAGCAATACAAGATGGGATTTCTTTTTCGTATATTAAATAATTGAGTGTTCTTGCGATTGAAAGGTTATTAATGAATGAATTCCCATCTAATGCAATGAGAAGTTCTTGAAGGTGTGAAGTGTGAGAATAGTCATGAGGCGTATAAATATGAATGTTACGTGTGTTATTTAAAATCGTACTATGAAAAGAATATGTTTCAATTTTTCCAGATGGATAATGATCTGAAGGGAAACGACTGCTATACTGCACTTCCATCCCTATACTTAACACTGATGCTTTATTAGCACCTTCTCCAAATGTATTTCCATTAAATCGGTCTAGTTCGTACTGTTCACTACGCTTTATCCAATCATTTTCGAAAAAATCGTTTACTGAAAAATAGTAAGTTGAAATAAATCTCTTATCCGTCCTAAACGTTTCATACCAAATATCTGTCTGTAACAATCGTTTTAATTGATTTACAGACAGATCCCAACCAGGAAAACTACCGAATACATAAACATTTTCAGTTTTTTGGTCCCCTAACCATATATACGTTATAAGCTTATACTGATTATTTACAGGACATTGTTCTATTAGTGGCGTATGATTTGACTTTATTTCATGCAAAAAAGTATAAAAAGCTTTCTCGTTTCCATTTTTTAATTGATTATTAAGCTCCTCTAATTTAGGACTAATTATTGAAGTCACCCATCTTCCTCCTTTGTATTTCTTTTCACTAGATTGCTTTTATAAAAATTAGGATTAGGATGATATTGTATTTAGATGAGTTATTTATTAGAAAGTTTATCAATTGCCTGAATAGAAAGTTCCAACGCTTTGATTCGTCTTGTTAAAAGAGTTCTTTGCGGACTACCTACTTTAGACTTATCATAGGCTCTCTCAATTGATGGAAGTAAACCAACAAGGACATTACGAGCTTCTGCTAACTCTTCTTGACTATACTGGTGACTTTCTTGATTCCAAACGTTTTCTAGTACTGCTAACCCTACACAAACGGCTTTAAGTCGTTTTTTCACTAATGTAGTATTTGCACCTTTTTGAGTCATCTGTAATAGTGCATTTTCAAGTTTACGAATAGTCGATTGTAAAGATTTTCTTGATTCCGATTTATCTATATTTGATACGTTTTCCATTTTACTGTTGTTCCTCCTGGCTTAACTTATTTAATACTGGATATAATAAGTACTTGATTTCACTCGAAATATTTTATCATAAATAACTAACGATATTCGAGTTGGACAATCCATTAAAGGAAAACAATCGCTAAACGCCTCTCCTCCCTTACTTCATTCTATAATTACTTCTTTCTGCACATTAAAATTCCTATATAAGCAAGGTATAAATATTGTCTTTTTTATGAACAAAATACGCACAAGCAGCATAACTTGTACGTTTTAATTTTTATTCAGTAAGATAATATAGTAATAGTTTTCGCGCTTTCTCATAATTCATGAAATCTCTATACAAAACGGGATACTTCACAATTTCTGTTTCTATAGAACGATATTGCGGAAACCATTCAAAAAACGATTTCCTTAACCACTTTATTTGCTGAAACGTAATGTTCTGTTCGTTTCCATTTAGTACAGAACTTAAAGTACCTGCTGTATGCATCCAATAATGATTAAAATCAGCGTTTATACAGTCATCATCTGTAAATTTACTTTTTAAGTCTCGTTGCAATTTTCCTGTAGCACGATACGGAAACGGTTTATGCAGCAGACTATGCATTTTCTGCAATTCATTAAAAATAACCATTTTACCTAATAGCAACTTTCCACCCCTTTATTTCTCTATCCAACTTAATAATTTTTCATAATGATATTGAGCATCTGTATAGCCAAGATTATATAAATTAACTAGCTTTTCTTTATTTCTTTCTATTCCGCTTATAGGAAGTTGTGAGCTAGGCTGAATTACATAAAAATTATCTTTCTGTTCGTTGCCATTCATATAAGTTACGGTTTCATTATAATAACGATAATGTTCTACTAAATGTTCTGCGATTTTCGGATATTTACTATATAAAATTTTAGCCAGACCAGAAAATTTATTCCGCTGCTTCTCATATCCTTCTGGCTTTGTCATAATCACGACGTTCTTTTGATAACCATCAGTTTGTGCTTTTAGAACCGGTATAGGATCTATAATCCCTCCATCTAGCAATTTTAGATTATCATATTCTACAGCAGGCGCTATAAACGGTACAGAACTTGATGCGCGAATGATTTTTAAAATATCATTTCCGTGTTCTATTTTATTGTAATAAACTGCTTTTCCTGAATCACAATCAGTCGTTCCTATAACAAATTGTTCATTGGAATTTAAGAAAGTTTGAAAATCAAATGGAACAACTTTATTAGGGACTTCATCAAATAAAAAGTCCATTCCAAATAATTCACGTTTTCGAATCAAATTTCGATAAGATATATATCGGTGATCTGACACTAGCTCTGTATTTACTTTTTTATTCCTTCCTTTTTGACGTGATAAATAAGTTGCGCCCATACATGCACCAGCGGATACGCCAACTACATACGGAAAGAATAAGTTCTTTTCCATAAAATATTCGAGTACTCCTGCAGTATATAGACCTTTCATTCCTCCGCCCTCTAATACTAAACCTATATTTTTCATGCTATATCCCTCTGCTTCTTTTTTCTTACTTACATGTTAACACAAGATTTTAAGACGAGGTTATATAAACGAATTGCAATAATAACCAGAAACTACTAAAGTAATGTCATAATTTCTTAGTAAATAGCATGGTACAATATAAGTAATACATTCCACAATTAACCGAGGAGGAATTTCATATGGGTTTATTTAGCGGTATTTTAGGAAATGCATCAAATGCGAGTACAGAAAGTGTAGAACGTGATTTAGAGAAGATTATGTTAGACGATGAGAAAGTTGAACATGCTTATAAATTAATTCGTGATTTAATCGTATTTACAAATCGTCGTCTTATTTTAGTAGATAAACAAGGGATATCAGGTAAAAAAACAGAGTATCATTCTATTCCTTATAAAAGCATTACACAATTTAGCATTGAAACAGCTGGGCATTTTGATTTAGACGCTGAGCTTAAAATTTGGGTATCTAGTTTGAGTACACCAATTACGAAAGAATTTAAAGGTGACGATAGTGTTTTAAGCATTCAAAAAGCGTTAGTAACATATACGACGAAATAACGCTTTTATGTATATTTATTCGTTTCCGAAATTACTAACCCGAGTATTTTGGAAGAATATGCATAAATTTTGTATATTTAATCTTAAGTAACAGAAAAAGGTAAAGCGTATTTCAAATGCTTTACCTTTCTTTTTTGTAATAAATGAGTGTAGTTTTATCATTTAATTTCTTTATTACTTCTGTTCTTTTATACCCCATTTTTTCGTATAGAAAACAATTTCTTTCTTCTTCTAAAATCGTAGCAAGTTCAAAACTCCTTGCTTTTGGAAACATCTTTTCAATTAAAATAAGTCCCTTTTGAGCGATTCCTTTCCCTTGATAGATTGGATGAATGAACATTGGACTGATCCAAAATTTATAAGGTAGTTCTTTTTGAGATATACATATCGCTCCAACAAGGTTCGAATCTATTATCATCTTATAAAAGTTGTTGCTTGGATTATTTATCCTTAAGTTTCATTTGCTGGATTTGTTTCATAGTCTTTATATTTATTTAATAAAGGGCTAAATGAGTCTATTTGCATTTGAAATAAAACTGCTGCATCATTTTCTGTTGCCTTCTCTAATGCAATCTCCATGTTACCAATTTAGTCGCTTTCTTAATGAAGTTATATGCGCTGTATGATGACGTCCATGCCATGCATATAGTCCAATTGCAGCAGCAAGTTTTGTTTCACCAGTTTCCGGATGATTAAATGTCTTTTCTAGATCTTCTAGTTCTAGAGAATATAAAAGGTTAACCCATCTTTTATGTAACGATTCTAACATTACTAGTGAAACGTCTACTGGTAATTTAGAATCAGGTAGTTCTGCCCACTTCTCTTCTTTATATGGTTTAATAGTAGGATTCTTTTCTGTTAGTGCTAATTTAAAGCGTATGTAGCTATTCATATGGCTATCAACAACGTGATGAACTACTTGACGAACCGTCCATCCACCAACTCGATATGGTGTGTCTAACTGCTTCTGATCTAAATCTTTAATTGCTTTTGCTAGTTCATTAGGTAAATCTTCAATTTCTTGAATCCATGTATCAATCATTTCTTCAGTTATAGGACGTTTGTATGTAAATTGCCCAATTGGATAACGTAAATCATTCATGTATAAGTCCCCCTTAATATAAGCGCGAAGTATTTCTCCATATATAATGTACAAAATTCACATGTTCTCCATTTAATTCTACAGATGTTGTATCTGCTTCGTTATGATAGGAAGAAAACCCGCTTTTTTCTAATACACTTTGTGATGCGAGATTATTATTAGTTGTTTTAGCATGAATCTCATTAATTTTATTATTTTTCGCTACGTCTAAAACTAATTTTACAGCTGCTGTTGCAACCCCTTTTTTAGTAAACTTTTCTCCGACTCGATACCCTAATGAACTGCTTCGAGTTTCTGTATCAATATCTACTAAATTTATTCGGCCTACAATTTCTTTTTCTTCATTACGAATTAAATAAAAATAAGAATCTCCATCCGCTTGTTCCATTAATAAATCATCTAGTAGTTTTTGAAAATATTCAAAATCAAAATATTGCGAGCCACGATTTGGTACCAGTGTTTCAAAAAAAGATTTATTCGTAAGTTCAAACGTAAATAAATCTTTAGCATCGTGTTTCTTTAATTGTTCTATGTATATTTTCATCTCGTCTGCCCCTTCTATATATACTAACTGTTATATATTCTTTTTAATCGATTATTTTCCTGCTAATTCTTTCGCTTCAGTAATACAGCAAGTAGTACTTTCGGATGAAATAGGTGCAATGGACTACGAATTAAATTCATCACTCTTACTAATCGAATATAAACATAAGAGTCAGTTGCAGATAGTTCATATATTTGTTTCGTATACCATAGCTGAAATTTTTGCTTTATCGATAATTTTCTTGTTAGCTGAGGATGACGTGATATTTCCGTTGTAGTCATTTCCCAAGGAGTTTGTATGATATTAGCGGTCTTTTTATAAAATCGCTGTGTAAATGTTTTATCAAGCTTTTGTCTCTTTTGCAAAAGTAACTGCAATTGGTGAGCTTCCATAGCTGCAACTGAAACACCTTGCCCAAAAACAGGATCAAAACGACAATGTGCATCCCCAACTACTAACAACCCTTCTGGTAAATGATTAACTAAATCAAATCGCCGACGTACTTGATAAGGAATTTTGTACGTTTTGATATTTGAAATTGCCTCAGCTTTATTTAGAAAATCTGTCACATTAGAAATTGATAGGTTTTCAGCAAAATCATAAAACTCATCATCTGTTTGTGGTGCTTTCTCATTTGCATATCCGCTGAAAGTAACAAAATAGCGATTATCCTCAATCGTTTGAATAAGAACACCATACGGATTGTCAGGGAAACTTGGAGACATTAGCATATTACAACAGTCTAATTTCTCATTTTCATTGAGTTTAAACATTCTAGTTGCGTAAAACAAATCAATGCGCACTTTCTCTTCTTGCACTTCAATATTGTATTCACGTAACCACGCTATACTTTTTGAACCGAATCCGCTTGCATCAACAACAATATCTGCTTGAATTTCTTCTTGCGTGCCCGTCTCTAAGCATTTAGCTTTTACTCCACTTACTTTGTTAAGCTTTCCATCTACTAATAAACCATCAACTAATGTTCCAAATTTAGTGGTAACATTTGAAATATCATTAATTCGTTTTTGAATATGCCATTCAAGCAAAAACCTACTTTGTTGAATCATATGTACTTTACCTATGAATTGCTGTTTCCATAAACCAAATTGATGCCATTTTATATCACGAGTAAAGTTATTTACGATACTACCTGTTTCAATTAATTCATTAGTGATAGTAGGAAACAATTCCTCAATCGCTTTTTCTCCACCTTTTAATAACACATGAGGATGATTACTTTGTGGAACTCTTTTTCTCGAAGACTTTCCATCCCATCTTTCACCAGCTTCTATAATGATTACGTCTTTAAAAGTAGATGATAATGCTTTTGCTGCGAGTTTTCCTGCAATACTTCCGCCAATAACGATAGCCTTATTAAACATATTTTCCCCCTTAATGAAAGAAGACCCTGCCTTGTATGAATGAAACAGGATCTAAACGAATAGTTACTACATTAAAACACATGAGTAAATTGTAACGTTAAAATTAAAATGCCTAATCCCCATACGTAATACGCGAATACTTTTAAGGAGTGACGTTTTAAATATTGAATCATCCATGAAACGGCTATATAACCGAAAAACGCTGCTGATAATGTGCCGACGATTAAAGATGTACTAGAAATAGATTCTGCTTTCCCTTGATAAACATCTGCTAATTGCAAAATGATAGCTCCGACAATGGCTGGCGTTGATAATAAAAAAGAAAAGTAAGCAGCAGTTTCGCGGTCTAACTTTCTCCATAATGCAGCAACGATTGTCATACCAGAACGAGAAATTGCTGGGAAAATAGCAGCAGCTTGAAATGAACCGATAATAAATGCATCTTTATATGTAATGTCATCCATTTTTTTACGACCATTTTTTTGTTTATCAGCCATATATAGAAAGAAACCTGTCACTAAAAACTCCCATCCAATCGTAATGCCTGTTTTTGAAATATCCTCAAAAAAGTCTTTAAATAACAATCCGATTACAACTGCGGGTATCGTCCCGACAATAAGTAGTAGCATTAGTTTGGAAAATGGATTTTTAATTAAATATATAAATTCTTTTTTGTAATAAATAAACACTGCAAGCAAAGTTCCAATGTGCAGCATCGTATCTAAAAACAATCCTGCTTCATCTAATTGAAACAAATGCCTTCCTAAATAAAGATGACCCGTACTACTTATCGGTAAAAACTCTGTTAAACCTTGTATGATCCCTAATATAAAAGCTTCTAACCAATTCATGATGGTCCCCTTTCTCGTTTGCTTGTACCAATATATGAAGGTTAAATTTTCGATATGAAAAAAACTATATTTCTCTATGAATTTACTTTTATTTTATAGATATATATGTAAAAAGAGGTAAGGAGGGTTACTATGTGGCAACATACGAAATTCGGCAATGTATTACTGTGGGCAGGACCTATCCTTGTGTTTATAGGGTTATGTATGACAAATGTTATTTCTGACATTCCTTTTTTTGAGGGAAAACATAAATCGATTGGAATTGTACTTATATGTATAGGTGTATGCTGTTTTATTGTTGCTAATCATTTAAAAAAAGGAGAAAAATATGAGGACTAAATTTAAATAAAAAAACAATCCCAGTATATGCGCTAGGATTGTTTTTTTTATTACTTATTTATAGAATACTTTATCAACGTTATATTTTGCTTTATATTCATTAATAATGTAAGTTTCGTAAATTTCTCTTTCTGTTGGATCTTCTACGATACATGCATCAATGCGGTATACTTCATCACGGTGATTTTTAATTGGTGAAACATTGTCTTCAAAATGCTTCTTAATACGTTGTCTAATTTTACGAGCTTTACCTACGAAAAGAAGTTCGTCATTAATATTGTAAAACATAAAAATGCCGCCTTTATCTCTAGGGAACAAGTGGAAATCGATAAATCCATTAATTGGAGTAATTATTGGCTCGTCTCCTTTAATAACTTGTTTACGTTCAGTAATTGAAACATCAGCTTCAGGAATATTAATTTTAATCAAGTTCATTCACGTCCTCTTTTATTATAAAGATAAATAATAGCATACATATGTAAGAAAAGCTACGTTCAGAGGCATATTTCATTTTATAATTCAAATATTATAGGTGTATCATGTAAACTCTTCTTCCAAATCATATGATCGCTTGATTCTCCCCAATACTCCTTCAGTACATAACTAGGTTCTCCAAACTTCTTCGTCCATATACTTTGTGCTTTTTTGTATCCACTATCTAAACAGTATTCTGTTATTCCTCTGCTAAGTAACGTAATATACATTGCATGTAGTAATAAATTGCCTATGCCATTTCGTTGATATTCAGGTAGTACAAATACAGTTCCTATTTCATATAAATCTTTAAACACACCACCTGTACAACTATTAATCAATGTACTCGCTGGGCCGATTTCAATTGTTCCAATGATTTTATCGTTACTTGAATCAATTGCTAATAAAAAGTAACGACTTTCTCCATTACTCTCCAAATCATTTTTCAAATATTGTTTTTTCGTGTTAATTTCATTTTCTATGTCATCTAATAATTGTGATAACCCTTCATTTTTAAATGTATCAGTAATAACAAGACGAAAAAACATATTCAGTTCATTTACATCATCCGAATTTGGTCTTCTAATTTTAACGTTATACACGACTTGAATCTCCAATCTTTAAAAATATATGAGAAATTGTTAAGACCATACTTTATATACTCTATTCAACATTATTTTACAAATGCCTGCATAGATCCAGCAGTATAGAAAGCTCAGAATAAATATTGATAGAATAATTTTTATATCCAAAGTTGTATGAACAGTAGGACCTAATACAGGAAATCGAAAGATATCAAGAACGACCATAATTCCTATAAGTAAACATATCGCCGAAAAGGAAACAATCCAAACCCTTCTCTTGAATTGTATAAAGGATACTCCTAACGCTATACCTAATAAACCTGTAGTAAAAGGAAAGACAATTAGTTCGCTTGGCTCAATAATAAATAATAGGAGAATAGTAAGAATGTAAGAAAGTATTCCCGTGCGAGTAGAATAACAAATAGCGAAAAATATAGGCAGCGTCGCAAAAGGACTAATAAATAAGCCTATACCAGGGATTAGGTTCCCGGCAGATTGAAAAATAGCAGCAAGTGAACCGAGTAACGCTGTAATCACTAACCTCTTTGCTGGCGTCATCTTTCTTTTATGAACAAAATTCGCATCATGCGCGATCATCGGTTGATACCAATAGTTTCTAAAGTGATTCATCAAAATCCCCCTAAAGATATCTAATTATACAGTGGACGATTATATAATGAATAATTCCGAGAGTGTCTATCATATTAAGGA
Organism: Bacillus sp. AR2-1; assembly: GCF_008368755.1. Taxonomy (NCBI): domain Bacteria; kingdom Bacillati; phylum Bacillota; class Bacilli; order Caryophanales; family Bacillaceae; genus Bacillus; species Bacillus sp. AR2-1. The sequence goes on along the minus strand of NZ_QORY01000029.1, from coordinate 31,979 downwards.
ACGATTTCAAAAATAGTACCTTTGTTCAAATCAGTTACTTTCATAGAACCGTAAACTCCTAAATATAATCTAGTTTGATCCAAATTTGTTCCTAAACTCATAAAATAAGCTGCCTGCTCACCGAAATCATAATGGGTTTCAATAACATGAAAGTCAGTATGTTTACCATGCGTACCAGCTCTAGAATAAGCTAACGCACCTTTTACTGAAGACTGCGATTTTTCTTTTTTAGCAAGATCAGTAAACACAATGCTACCAGTCAGACCAGGAATTGCAGTTCCCATATACGGTTGAACGCCAGTAAGTGAAGTTCCGTCAAATTTATCTGGTCTGGAATCTTTATGATAATAACTAATTAGAGGCTGTATACGCTGCACTGATGTTTCTATAGTTTCATTATAATAAGCCATTATTCTTTCATCTAAAGTTGGATTCTCAGAACAGTGCCTTATAAAAGAAGTAGGTAATTCCCCTTCCCATCCTCTCCACCCAAAATTAATAAATCCATATTGATCAGGAGTATCTCTCATTAAATGGGTTTGAACGATTTCGGTAACTGGTATTGATTTATATAGAACAAAAGAAAAAATAGACTCTACAATATCTTGTCCGACGTTACCGGCATATTTGATATATTGATTATGCAACCTTTGAAATGAAATACCTGTTATATTACGTACGCCTTTTGCAATTACTGTAAGTGTTTCTTGTATAGATAAAGGAAGTTCATTAAAGCGTGTAACTACTGGGGGATTGGTTATGAATGTATCTCTACTTACATCTATTTCAATTATTTTACCCGCTATTTCTAAATCATCCTGGCTTAAATTAAACGGATCATAGCCAGAACCACCATCTCCGTTAGTAAAAACAAGTTTTCCAGTCTCAGGTGAAAAGTTTAAGCTATTTACGCCGTTATGATTAAAAAATGGCCGTTTTATATTAAGTAATGTTCTTCGCTTTTGAGGTTGGCCATTTGATTGTAAAATCCATTCTTCAATTGTATCGATATGATCATATTGAGTATCTCTATTTGTCCACTTTAAATTTAAAGTTTTCGGGTCACAAGGATTCGGTTTAAATTGTTCTGAAAGCGAACCTGGTCCTTGAGTTCCAGCCATTGAATAATGAAGGTAAAATAAGCCGTTATGATTAAATTGTGGATGGAACGCTAGTCCCAGCAAACCGCGTTCATCATAACCGCTACTAGAAACACCTTCTTCAAATGTACCTAATTTAATAATTCGGTGACGAATATTTAAAAATGTCTTTATAGCTCCGTCTCCTATGTAAAAAACCTCTCCTAATTGGGTTGCGATAAATAGTCTTTCGATCGATTCACCTGGAAGTATAGCTGTTTTCAATACAGTCGGTAAATTTATGTTATGAACGATGGGCCGTAAACGAACCTTAGCTTTTGTCAATTAACTGTACACTCCTTGTTATTCTTTTTAATAGAAGAATATGATGAGAGTAGTTAAATTAGTATCAAAACTATAGACGTAAAAGTGTGATATCCCTGTTCGTACAAGTCTGTTTTCTACTTAGCATCAATCAACTTACATTCCTTTTTATTACATTTTTGATATAATATAAGTATAAAATATAAATTAGGGGGACAATTCATGGCAATCTTACTACAAATCATCGTACCACTTATATGTGCAATATACTTATTTACCCTCTATCGTAATAGTACTATTGGAAAAGCTGCTTTTCTCTTAGCAGTCGTTATTGGGATTTTCGGTTTAGAGAATATCTTTCAATATGCTAGTTTAACTGATCATACTGTTTATCCATATTGGGGTAGTTTGAAGGCTGTAATCTTTATTTTATCAGTGGTGTTTTTATTCAAAAGAACCCCCACTCCATATAATAATTAACAATTATTCATGTTTATTTAAAGCTTATTTTCAGAAAGAGGTTATGTAATGAGAGCACCATATCAAGTATTAATATTTCCTTATATAATAATTGAAGATTCTATTCAATACGCTATTTTTAACCGAAGTGATTATGGTTATTGGCAAGGAATAGCTGGTGGTGGAGAAGATGGTGAAACTCCTATTGAATCAGCAAAACGAGAATCATTTGAAGAGGCTGGTATTATAAAAGAATGTCCCTATATAAAATTAGATTCTGTTTCTTCACTACCTGTAGAGGATGTAGTCGGAGGATTTCTTTGGGGAGAAGATGTTTATGTAATAAAAGAATTTTCTTTTGGAGTTAATGTTCCTACAAAAAACATTTCATTATCCAAAGAACACTTCAATTATAAATGGTTATGCTTTGAGGATGCAGTAATGCTGTTGAAATGGGATAGTAACAAAACAGCGTTGTGGGAATTAAACAAAAGGTTATTAAAGCAATTAAAGAATTAGCTATAAATAAAAAAGATTAGGAGCGAGTCCTAATCTTTTTTATTTATTCAATTGCACCCGCAACGTCATAATCGTTTAAATCTAATTCAATTGTTTGGCCAAGTGCTAGTTTAGCTAATTCTGATCCTAAATATGGACCTGCCGTTAAACCTGAAGCACCTAATCCGTTTGCAACGAGGATGCCTTCAAAGTTAGGTAGTGGTCCAATAACAGGTAAGAACCCTGGTGTAAATGGTCTAAATCCAACTCTCGTTTCAAGCATAGTACCATCATCTAAACCAGGTGCAACAGTTAATGCTTTATGGAATACTTCATGTAAACCACCTGCTGTTACACGATGATCGAAGCCAATTTCGTTTTCATGGGTAGCACCAATTACGACATGACCATTGTCAAACGATAAAATGTATTGATCGTTTGGCGGCATAACAACTGGCATATTTTCTGTTGCAGTATTTTCCGTTTGTAAATGAACAATTTGTCCTTTTTGGAATGTAACTAAGAAATTGATACCTAATGGATTCAATATTTCATTCGCCCATGCGCCTGCAGTTACAATTACCTTTTCTGCTACCATTGTTTCGTCATTTACTTTAACTCCAGTAATATGATTACCTTCACGGACTAATACTGCGTTTCCTTTTATAAAAGTTGCGCCATGTTTTTTTGCAGCACTTATTAATGCGTTACGTAATGATCTTCCGTTTACTCGTGCAGCGCCACTAATATGAACAGAACTGTATTCTTCAGATAATGCTGGGAATAATTTTTTCGTTTCTTCAGCTGATAAGCGAGTGATTTCACCAATCTCTGGTGCATCTTCACGTCGTTTATAAGCGCGCTCTTCCATTTTATCTAACTTTTTCTCATCAGTATGTAAACTAATTGCACCTACACGTTTGTATCCTGTATCCGTTTCACCGTCTGCTTCTAATTGTTGGATTAACGAAGAATAGTAACGTGCACCACCTTTAGCAATTTTATACCACGCTTTATTACGACGCTGTGAAAGCCATGGACATACAATACCGGCTGCTGCATCAGTTGCTTGCCCTAATTGTTGGCGATCCACGATAGTAACGTTCGCACCTGCTTTAGCAAGATGATAAGCAGTAGACGCTCCTAAAATACCAGCTCCAACTATAATATACGATTTCATTTCAAACACCTTTTCTCTTTTGCTAATTATTTAAATATAAGAACTTACTTTAGTATACTGAAAGGAATCCTTTTTTCAATGTACTAAGCGTAATTAATTGTTGCATCATTGTGACTTTCCTAGCTATTATTTTTTCTTCTTACGGAATAATTCAATTGTTTTATAGCCTTGTGAAAGAATTTCAATCATTTTCTCAAGACGTTTGTCACGTGTTTTTTCTAGTTTTACAGAAAATAAATTACGTGCCCAATCTTTTTGATATCCTGGTGTTAAACTTTGATAAAACGTAAGTTCATTCGGATGATTAACCAATAATGCTTCAACATCTTTAATACGATCTGCATAATCAGCAACACATTGACTCATAGCAGGCGTTTTCTTCTCTTTTTTCTTTTCACGCTTTAAACCTACAACAGTAAAGACGTCGTCCATACTTACCATTCGTGCAAATTTAATATCACTCTGTCCTACATACCCATCTTCGCCAACGTTTAACGCTGGAAACATCTCATCACGGTGAATAAACGTACTGTAACGAGAATTACCTTTTTTCGGATATGCGAAGAATATGTAGCCTTTTTCAATTAATAATTCTTCATTACTAATAATATAATTCGTTTGTTTCACCATTTCATCAAGTGTTTCTACAAAAATAAAAATGGCATCGTGTTCTTTTGAAAATGCAGTTTCTTTTCCTGTGAAAATGTCATAATCACTAGGTTCATTCATTACGACCATATTTGTATACTTATTAAGTTTCAATTTATCAATAATTGACATAAAAATCTTCCTTTACATTCAAAATTCATTGTACATACTGTTCTAGTGTATTATATCTATTAATAAAATCAAACTTTAATAGTTATTTTAAATTAAAGTTAATAAAATAGCCGATTCTGCGTAAGAACCGGCTAGCTATTCGTTTCATCTCAACTCAATAGCAAATAAAGTATTTAATAGCTCTCTATATTGATCTTCTGTAATTTCACATTTTATTTTTTCCCCATTAATCATTTCAGTTAAACTCGTATTCGTTAAAGAGACATGGCCATAGTCCGTTAATTTCACTGCAATTGGTCCCTTATTAAAAATAGATTTCTCATCTTCTATTACTCTTTTTTGAACATCGTTCACTACTGTCTCATCAATGATAAGATTATAAAAGGCATGACAAACTTTCCACTCTCCGTTCGTATCTTTTCTTTCTAGAACGTAATTTCCTTTACTTGTGTCTCGTTTTCTCACTCGATACGAACCATTTTTAGAGGAAACAGGCTCTTCAGTAAAAGGTACAGGGATTAAAGGTACTAAGGAAGCAATACCTACATCAATTAAGTATCGTTCGTTAGCATACTTTAAAATAATCGTTATATGTCCATCCTCAAGTGCCCATGCATTGATTTCATTTTTATATACGGTTCCAAGTGCAAGTTGTACATCATAACCACAATCTTTTAAAAAGTAGTAAAAAAGAGTATTTAATTCATAACAAAGTCCGCCGCGAGATGTAGTTAAAATTTTATTCTGTAAATTTTCCATAGTAATTGTATTCGCATTACGTGCTATAACATCTAAATTCTCAAATGGTATAGTGTGTGCAAATGCAAAGAGAATTGTATTTAATTCTTCAAACTTCACTTCAGTACGGTTTGTAAGATTCAATCTTGTAAACAGTTTGTATTGTAGACTTGTCATATTCAGCACCCCTTAACATTTATAAGTTAAAATAGTATATGCTGATTGTAAATTTGATGGGGTACTGAAACAATGTACATTTCGTTTAACTGTACCGGTACAAAAAGTCTAATTCACAAGATTACTTAAGAAAAGAAGCTACAAATACAAATGTAATAGTTTATCTATAGGTAAATTATTATGATCGCTTATATCAACAAAATATTGAAGTTGCCACATTTGGCTCTTTTTAGCTTGGTTGCTAACAGGGGTATCCCAAATTGGATAAACTCTCATAGCCATCTTCCCTTTTTGACTTTGCGTTTTTAATATTTTTTCTTTAAGAAGAATTTCTTTAGGGAAAATAAATTGTCCTAGTTGATTATCATCTATACAAGTGATAACTAATAAGTCAGGAGCAGCGTCATAAGAAAATGCTTGATTATGCATATTGTCATCTTTCTCCCAAAAAGAAACAAATTGACCAATTTTATTAGGCGTAATTTTTGATACTCTAAAACGGATAGTTTTGTTATTTAAGTGAAATAAACATCCTACATATTCTGCGTTTTGCTTTTCTTCTTTTAGATTCGTAATCATTAAATTATTAGGTTTGTAAACTAAATTGTTTAAATTTCGGATTGTATCATTAAAATTGTACAAGAAAACTCCCCCTTTATTCATCTCTTAGTTTACCACAAACATCAGTTCTTATATGTTGTAAATAATAAGCGACGTGAAAAAGAGGGAGATTTTACTATGGTATTATTAATGCTTCAATGTACTTAGTTTTTCAATTGCTTGTTGTTCAGTTGCTAAGTAAAAAATGTCTTTCCCTTTATTACATTCATAAATAAAATCCTTGAAGCTTTTACTCGTATACATAGAGAAATCTCCAATAATAGCAACCTTTACTCTGTAATTTATAAACTTTTGAAGGATATTACCAGCAAGGCGTGTTTTTAAGTCAAAGAAACTTTCAGTTATTAATGATTTGTCGATAATAATATGTTTAGCATCTACCTCATATTGAACTGTTGCCATAAGATCCAACGCAGTTTGAACATCGGATATTAGTACTTTATCATTTTTTATGACCGCAATATTTATTCCATCGATAACTAATTTCTTTATTTCCATAGTCCCACCCCTTTATATTTTACACAGTATGAGTAAAATTATTTTAAAAACTTCGTATTAACCATAGATTAAATTAGCCGCAACTATTAAAATCGCCACTATTTTTTATTGTAAATATCTATTTTTATTACTAATACGGTCAATGAAATTAATGATAGTTTCTCTTTTTATATTTTTGAATATATATATGAAATTGCTTTTACTTGTTATAAAAATATTGTGGATTAACATAACTTAACAAACTATCCAAAGTGTTAATCTCGGCATATGGTTGTATTTGGGTAGTATTCTTGATTTTCTGAGAGTTAAACCACACACCTTTTATATTTGCATTTTGAGGACCAGCAATATCCTTTTCTAAGTCATCTCCAATAAATAATACATCTTCTGGTTGCACATTAAGCTTATTTAATGCTAGTTCGAATATACGTTTATCAGGTTTACTCAATCCTACTTCTTCAGAAATAATAATCGTATCAAAGTAATTGTTTAAATTCGTGTTAATTATTTTAGCTTTTTGTCTATGCGTTGAGCCGTTTGTTATAATTCCAATTTTAAAGTGACTCTTTATATGATTTAAGAAATGAATAGTATTTTGGTCTATCGAAAAACATTTAGGGAAATTTAAATTCCAAAAATCTTGGATATAATCGCGTGGCAATCTATATTTCGGCGCGAATTCATCAAATAATGATTCTAAAACTATCGTTTTATCACTAATGCCGTATTCCCTTTTATCGTATTCTTTGAATTTCTGTAACATATTGTTTTTGACTGTATCACTAACATCCTCATAACATTTTTCTAAAACTAATAAAAACAAGTTATCTACTGCCTTATCCCTATCAATTAACGTATCATCTAAATCAAACAGCATCGCTTTATAACCTATCAAATAATTTCACAACCTTTCTCACATGATTTAAATAATCCCTTGTTCGCACCTTAGGCCTTTACTAAATTAGCAAAAAAACTAAAAAGTTTGTGGCGTACGCTCTAAAATTTCGCTGGCTTCTTTTATATTTAAATTCATCTCCCTTTCCCCTTCTAGTAAAGTATCGAAAGTATATTTTCAAACAGTTTAAAAAACTACATGCAATTTACATTATTATACATTAGTTTTTTGTAAATATTAATCGTTTAGCTTTTTATATAATAAGTTTTTTCAAGCACACAAATATTTCTCCATAAAAAAGGAATATGGGTAATAATACTTTTTTGTGGAGAATACACAATCTTGAAAATGGAGTTAATACGTTAAACGTCCTATGAAGTTTCCTACTGTATCTCCACATAAACTACAGATAGTACGGCTATAATGACTACCAGAGGTGATATTATGAAAAACTATCATATCCTCGTGGTTGAGGACGATCAAGAAATTCAGGAATTAATTAAACAATTTTTAATGACACAACAGTATACAGTGGTAGTTGCTTCAGATGGACTAGAGGGTATGACACAATTTAATAAGCAATCCTTTGATTTAGTGCTTCTAGATGTAATGATGCCCAATCTTAATGGATTTGAAGTTGCTAAAATGATTCGAAGTCAGTCAAACATACCAATTATTATGCTAACTGCGTTAGAAGAAGAGGAAGATCAAATGAAAGGGTTCGATCTTGGGATTGATGATTATATAACAAAACCCTTTTCGTTTCATGTTTTGATTAGACGAGTCGAAGCTGTACTTAGAAGAAGTTATGATAAAAATGTAAATAATTATTTGGTATTTAAAGAAGTGCGCATTGATGTTGATGCATATAGAGTATATGTAAATGATGTTGAAATTTTGTTAACGACAAAAGAGTTCGAAATTCTACAACTACTATTTCAAAATGAAAGAAAAGTACTTACAAGAGAAAATATCGTAGAAAAAGTTTGGGGATACGATTATTTTGGAGAAACACGAATTATAGATACACATATTAAAAATCTACGTAAAAAACTAGCTATCCCCTATATTAAAACAATAAAGGGGATTGGTTATAAAATTGATGAATAGAATTGTAAAAATCATGAAGATGAAGCAAATTACTTATAAACTCTTTATGACTACATCTCTCATTTTGTTATCCTTTGCAGTGTTGATTTATTTAACTTTATATTTCTTTCTCCCTACGTTTTATGAGCAATACAAAACAGATCAACTTCAAACAGGGATAAAAGAAATAATTGATAAATCCAAAGATCTTACGTTTCAAGATGCGATACCACTTTTTGATGAATACGCAAAAAAAAATAACGCGATGCTTTCGCTTCAAAATAAAGAAGGAATAATTATTTACTCGCCTTCATTTTCTTTTATTCAAAGTGGTACACAAACAACAGTAGTTACTAAAGCAGCAAGATTTGAGAATGCAGGTACCATTAGCAATTCATATAATGTTACGGAACCAATTCAATTCCAAGATGGTAGTTTAACGCTTGTAGTGTTCGCAACATTTCAACCGATTGATGAAGCTTCGCAAGTATTAGTGCGCTTTCTCCCCTATATTAGTATCATTGTGATCGTAATTGGTATAGGGAGTGCTTATTTCTATTCCAGGTTTATTACAAAGCCACTTATTTATATTAACGAGGGTGCACAAAATATGGCAAATTTAGATTTCTCCGAAAAAATTGAGGTTCGCTCTACAGATGAGTTAGGAGAATTATCTAATAGTTTGAATGACATGTCTATTAACTTACAACAAGCTATGTTTGATTTAAAAAAAGCAAATGAACAATTAAAAAATGATATTGAAAAAGAAAGAGAAATAGAAACAAAACGCAGAGAGTTTTTTGCGATTGTAGCACATGAATTAAAGTCCCCTCTTACTGTAATGAAAGGATACTTAGAAGGGATGATATACAATATTGGCCCTTATCAAAATCGTGATCAATATTTAAAGAAAAATCATCAAATTATTGAAAGTATGGAACAATTAGTTCGTGAAATTTTAAGTATGTCAAAGTTAGAACAACACACTTTTAAACTAAAAATAGAAGAAGTTAATCTTTCAAAGTTAATAGGTACAATCACAAAAGATCTCGAATTTTTCGCTTCTCAAAAAAGCATCCAAATAATAAAAGAAATTGACTCTGACCTTTCTGTTTATACAGATCGTGTTCTTTTTGAAAAAGCATGTAAAAATATTATCCATAATGCAGTTATGTATTCACCACATAATGAAAAAGTCTATATAAAGTTAAGTAAGGATTCTAAACAAGGTCAAATTAAAATGCAAATTATAAATACAGGTATCAATATTAAAGATGAAGATATACAACAAATTTTCAAACCATTTTATCGAATTGAAAAATCAAGGAATCGAAATACTGGCGGAAGTGGTTTGGGGCTATATATTGTTAAACAAATTCTTGAAACGCTAAATATAAAGTATTCTATAAAAAATATGGAACATAGTGTGCAATTTTGCATGAACATTCCTTTATCTAAACAACAAACAAACAAACTCCCCTCTTAGTAGGACGAGTTTGTTTGTTTTTGTAGCAAGTATAATCTTATTAGGAATCAATAAGGGGGACTTTTCGTTTTTTAAGCTCTTTATTTCTACCATCCAACTTTATTAAGTGGAGTTCAAAAAATGGAGTTTGCGATACTTAAAAACAAAGTTAATAGATATGTTAAAAACCTTAATCATAAATGGAACAAATGTGTTACTTAGATTGTCTATTACGTATAAAAAAGGTATTCTTGGTAGTCCTCTCATTTTGTAATGCAAGAAATACAAGAGAAGTGCTATCCAGTGCATTTGTTAATTGTATAGGTATGTAAAATACTTATACAAAATCCATATATTCTTGAAAGAGGTTGAAAATGTATGATAGTTTCAAAGAAGGTTTTTCACATTGCACAATATAAAAAGATGCTACCTGTAGTATTACTTTCATGTGTAATGCTTATAAGCTGTTCCAATAGTAATATTCAATCCGAACCATCGAAACAAACCAAACAAGAAAATATAAGTAGGCATTCTTTTGTAAAGCTTGAAAAAGAATATGATGCTAAACTTGGTATTTATGCATTGGACACAGGTACGAATCAAACTGTTACTTATCGTTCAGATGAACGCTTTGCATACGCATCTACCCACAAAGTCCTTGCTGTTGGAGCACTGTTACAAAAGAAATCAATAGAAGATTTAGATCAAAAAATTAAGTATACCAGCAAAGATCTAGTGAACTACAATCCAATTACAGAAAAATATGTAGGAACAGGTATGACTCTGAAGGAGCTTGCAGATGCTTCCATTCGATATAGTGATAATACTGCACAAAATCTTATTCTTAAACAATTAGGTGGGCCAAGTGAATTCAAAAAATCACTAAGAGAAATAGGAGATTCTGTTACAAATCCTGAACGTTTTGAACCAGAATTAAATGAAGTGCAGCCAGATGACACTCGTGATACTAGTACCGCAATGGCATTAGCTACTAGTCTTCAAACTTACGCGCTAAGTGATATCCTTCCAATTGAGAAACGGAACTTTTTAATAGATTTGATGAAAAGAAATACTACGGGAGACAACTTAATCCGTGCTGGAGTTCCAGCAGGATGGGAAGTAGCCGATAAGACTGGCTCTGGGTCTTATGGAACAAGGAATGATATCGCAATTATTTGGCCACCAAATAAAAATCCAATTGTACTTGCGATACTTTCTAATCATGCTAAAGAGGATGCGAAATACGATGATAAACTTATTGCAGACGCAACTAAAGTAGCGTTAAATGCTTTAAAAATAACGAATAAATAATTACTCCTACTTTACGGTACTTATATTTTGAAAGACATACTCGTGTCTAAACGCTAAGAAGTATTAGTGAATTTATCCGAATTAATCAATATCGAATAATAAGTATCTCTTGGTAAAGGTTTACTATATTTTAAATGAGCAAATACTTTAGTATATATAGCTTTTGAGTAATCAAATTTTCGTTTTTTGAAATATAGTATACTGTATTGGAAAAGAGAACCATCCACTATATTTGTCGAATCACTTTTATTTCGTCTAATATTCGGTACTTAGTTTTCTCCAGACTGATATATTATACATACAACTATTCTAGAAAGGTGATGATGTTATGTATGAACAACAAAATAATAGGGATAGAGATCAACAAATGGTGTTTTCTATGCAAGGAGTTCCCACAAATAAAGTTAACATGAATCAATTACCTAAATGGATTAGAATCTTCGGCTATTGTGCATTTGGCTGGATGATAATATTTAGTTTAATTATGATAGTAGGTTTAATTCTTCAATAACTATGCAGATAAACAATTAAACGGGACATTATTTAGATTCTACATCTAAATAATGTCCCAATTTTTATATGTAATTCCTCAATAATATAGGTAACTGATCATAACAAAAAGAACCTGTAGAATATCCTACAAGTTCTTTTTCAAATATTGTTAAAAAGGAAACAACAAACTATCTTCACATTCAATACAGGGAGACCATTTTGATTATGGCTTGATTTTATTATATATCAAATATAAGCTTTCGGAATTGTTGTTTTTTGGAAATTATGTGAATTAAAAAACTAAGATATTTGTATTAGATTTGGTTTACGACCAACTTCTTCTTACTTAAATACACTGCACGATCGGATTTTTTAGCAACTTCCTGTGAATGCGTTACAACAATAATACATTTATTCTCTTTATGTGCAAGTTCTTGAAACAGTTCTATAATATCCATCGCTGTTTCTTCGTCGAGGTTTCCTGTCGGCTCATCTGCAATAAGTAAATCAACATTACAAGATAATGCTCGAGCAATTGCTACACGTTGTTGTTGCCCACCACTTAGTTGCAAGACGTTACGTTTCGCTTCTACTTCAGTGAGTCCTACTTTCTCTAATAACTCTAATGCCCTTGCCGTCTTATTTTTCACTTTAACACCTGTAATTTCCATCGCTGTTAGGACATTTTGAAGAGCAGTCATATAAGTAATCAAATTATAAGATTGGAAAATTACAGATACATTTTGATTACGATATCGATCCAAACCAATTTTTCGAATATCTTTGCCATTATACAGTACATAACCATTTTTAGGGACATCCAGTCCACAACCTAAGCTTAGAGTTGTAGTTTTACCAGATCCAGATGGTCCTAAAATCGTGTAGAAATGCCCTTTTTGAAAAGAAAAGTTAACATTGTCTAGTATCGCTACATTTTTCCCATTACTTTCATAATAATAATCCAAATTTTTAAATTGTAAAATCGTTTCCATGTTAAGCCTCCTTATTCATCTTTTAAAAGAATTTGTTTTGGATTTAAACGTAGAATAGATAATGCCGGAAGAAGCGTTGCTATTATAGCAATAGCTAGTCCAATCCCCCCCATTTTCCCTACATCTTCTCGTGTTACACTTACATCAATTTTATCAATTGGATCTTCTTTTTGATTTTGTAGAGTACCACCAGGTCCAGACATCATTACAGTACTATTTCGCGTGGTGTCCGTTTCTTCGCTTGCAATAGCAATTTCACTCGAAAGTAAATTATCCCCGATATATTGAGAAACCTTAGCTCCTGTTGTTATGGATAATCCAAATGCTAAAATAGCGACACATACTACTTCTACTACGAACTGCGCCATCAGTTTCCATTTTTTCTCTCCAATAGATAACAGAATTCCCATTTCCTTACGACGTCCTTTAATTGATAGCATAATGATTAACCCTAATATAATCGCACCTGCAATTGAAACAATATAAATAATCATTTGAGAAGTCGAAGAAATATTTTCGATAGGACCAATCATTTGCTTGTACAATGAATCATGCGCATCTAATTTATAATAATTAAAATCAATATTAGATTTTTTTGCTTCTTTTTTAAATGCATCAATATATTGTGGATCATTCAAGAAATACACGACTTGAACACTACTTATACCTTGGTCTACTTCTAATTTTTTCATAGTTGAATGCGGCATATATAGTTTATTAGCTGGATCCATAATAGGAGGAGCCTGTTGACCCATTGCTTGCTCATTTGTTTCGTAAATACCGATAATTTCAACCTCAAGGGTTTCCTTCTTATCCCCTGATTGCACTTTAACTTTGTCCCCTACTTTCAAATTGTTTGATTCCGCTAATCGTTTTTCCATTAAAGCTACATTCTGACCCTTCATTTGCTCTGTAATTGGTTTTCCATCAATGATTTTACTTTTTCCGTTTTTAAAGCTTTCTTGTAATGCAGTCTTGCGGACCCCCTCAATCATAAAAGAAGCATTCATATCTATTTCTGTACCAGAGCTTGAACCGCCTCGTACAGCCGCCATTCCCGCTTTACCTTTTCCTCCTTCTTCTCCTTCTGAAGCTCCTACTAGTTTAAGTCCATCAGAAATTCCAAAAGTGCTGCCTATGTAATTATAGTCATTTACATATTTTGAATCCGCTAATTGATCTGCTTCTTTTGTATTAAGCTTCGGCAGATTAGGCATTTCTCCAGTTTCACTAGCTTGTTGACCTAATTTGTCAAAATCAAGACTTAAAGTAACATCTGCGCCCAGTTTTTTTCTTGCAGCATCCGCTGCTTTTTTTGATGCATTTTGGATTGTGAACCCTGAAAGAACCAAATTTGTAACAATCAGAAATACTGCCATCAAAATTAATGATGTTCCTATCCTTTTTTTCATACTGAGAATTGCGCGTTTCATAAAATTCATTTTCTCTTACCTCCTTGATAACTTGTATTCTATATATGTTATCTAGAGTCTATATGGAGCTAATCGGTAGTTTATCTAGAGATATAAGGAGTTTATGTGTAGTTAGTTAAAGTCCAATTGCAAAGTTTTGTATCATCAATACTGATGAGGAAATTGTGAAAGCATATTGCGGAGAGAATGCAATTAAACATGTAGCTGGAAATAAAGATGGTTCAGCGGATGAACTTCATACAGTTATTAAAGAGGCTACTAATAAAGTAAGACATAACTCTTATACAATTCCAAAATTAATCAACCTTCATTTAAGGAATACAAATGTATGAATTCTTACCGAGTATGAATTCGAACAGGTATCATTTGCAATATGTCATTAAAATAAAAAAGATCATCACTTGGTTTAGTTAGAAAACTAAGTGTACATAAATACAACGACATGAAAACACTTTGTTCCTAAATCCACTACTTGTATTATTGGTTGCGTGAAACTCCTTCTTGAGAAAGGTTATTATTTCTGAATATTCTGTTGACTGTTATAACATATCCAATTTACAATTTAATTATGGTGTTCTTTCACAATTAAACTACTTAGAATACACTTTATTTATTTGAAAATAATTACAAATAGAGGTGCTCAAATGAAAAATAGAGTAAATCCAGAATTATTACAAGGGTTAGAGATGTTTCCAGATCTCGATTTACGCCCGGAAAACTTGCAATCAATTAGAGAAGGAATAGCTCAAATGAGACCACCTACCGTTGTTGATGACTCCCTTTCGTTAACAGATGAAGTCATTGTTGGACCAGATGCTAATCCTTTACCATTAAGAATTTATCGTCCAAAATCAAATCATAAATCTTTACCTGTCTTATTATGGATACATGGTGGTGGTTATATCTTAGGTTCTATAGATGATAACGATGATACTTGTATGAGGTTTGCAAAAGAAGCTCGCTGTGTGGTCGTATCTGTAGACTATCGCTTAGCTCCTGAACATCCTTACCCAGCACCAATTGAAGATTGTTATGCAGCTTTAAAATGGATTGCTGATAATGCAGAGTTGTTAAACATTGATTCGAATCGAATTGGGGTTGCAGGAGTAAGCGCTGGAGGTGGACTAACAGCAGCATTATCATTATTAGCCCGAGATCGAAAATACCCTTCGATTTGTTTACAAATGCCACTCTATCCAATGATTGATGACCGAAATAATACACCTTCGGCCAATGAAATTAAAGAGGGATTTGTTTGGAATCAAAAGGCAAATGAAGCTGGTTGGAAAATGTATTTAGGAGAAATGTATGGAACGGATCAAATCCCTGCCTATGCAGCACCTTCTCGAGCTGAGGATTATAGTGGCTTACCATATACCTACACATTTGTTGGTCAATTGGATCCATTCCGCAGTGAAACATTAACCTATGTAAGCAATCTAGCGCAAGCTGGTGTTGATGTCGAATTTCATTTATATCCAAATGCCTATCACTGGTTTGAAGGATTGAATCCAAATGCCGAGGTATCTATTTACGCTGTGAACGAAATAGTACAAGCAATAAAAACTGGTTTCAAAAGAGTATCTAAAGTTGAAGCTTAATCCCTTTACAAGAGAAACATTCATGAATAGTTTGCATTGGTGAGTATTTATTTAAATATAATAGCCGATTTTTTTAAATCGGCTATTATTACGTAAAACTTACCTAATATATCAAGTCTGAGAAACAGATATAAGATGTTTAGACGAAGTGTTTATTTCCTCTGCCACTGCTTTTATGCTCATCATGATTTGAAGCATTTCTTCTATTGTTGTCCTTGGATTGATAGAGCAAAGTCGAATTACTACTTTTTCTTTCAATCTAGTCGTACTTAGCATAGAAAATCCTCTTTGATTAATTTCTTCCACCAGTTTTTTGTTTATTTCATGAATTGTATCTGTAGACGTTAGACCACAAGGAATGTAACGAAAAGTAACAATCCCTAATTGAGCAGGTGTTACTACTTCCCAATCTTTTTCTTTCCTTAAAAACTCTTCAACTTGTTCAGCCAACATAATACCATGATCTATTGCCTCACGAAAAGCTGTGATTCCAAATGCTTTAAAAGAAAGCCATACCTTTAATGCTCTAAATCTACGAGAAAGTTCAATTCCGCGCTCCCCAAAATTCACTTTTTCTTCTAAATTAGTTTCCGTATCCTTAATATACTCTGGGATCATACGGAACGTTTTACTTAAATATTGGCTATTTCGAATGAGTACACAACCAACATCATAAGGCTGAAAAAGCCATTTATGCGGGTCTAACGTCAAAGAATCAGCACGATGAATTCCTCTTAACAACTCCCTTCCTTTTTCACTGAGAATTGCTGCAGCCCCATAAGCCCCATCCGCGTGTAGCCATACATCTTCATCACCACATAGATCAGCCAATTCATCGAGAGAGTCCACCGCTCCGCAATTCGTTGTCCCTGCATTGGCAATAACACAGAATGGTTTTTTCCCTTTTAATCGATCTTCTTTTATTTGCTTTTTTAAAGTACTAACTGAAATTCTTAGCTCTTCATCTGTTTCAATTCGGCAAATTTGATGATGTTTAAACCCTAATACTTTAAGTGCTCGATCTACAGAAAAATGAGTTTGGTTAGAGAAATACACAACCGCATTTTCTATGTCATTATTCAACTTGACCTGTCTCGCTACAGTAAGTGCAGTCAAATTAGCCATGGAACCGCCACTGACAAATAGTCCTTCTGCTGAATCAGGGAATCCTAGCATTGATTTTAACCAGTTGATTGTCGTTAATTCAATTTGTTCAGCACCTGCACCTACTATCCAAGCTGTAGGAAATACATTAAATCCACTTGCTAAAAAATCTGCTACTACACCAACATAATTATTAGGACCGGGCACAAAAGCCATAAAATGAGGATGATCCACATGAGTAATTTGATTAAACACATTGTTATTAAGGAAATGAAGTAACTCTTTTGGATTGGATCCGTTTTCCGGAATCGTTTCAATTAGCTTGTCTCTAAAAATATTACTATCAATCGTTTCCGAAACTGGTTTACTTTTTAAATGATTCATATGATCAACAATTAAGTCAACCGCTTGATATCCTAACTGACGCATCTCTTCAGCTGATAACTGCAGGTTTTTTGTCATTTGGTTTACCCCTATTCTATTTAAAAAGGCGAGTTCTTTCTCGCCTTTTTATTTTTTATAATTTGTATTCACCGATTGCCTGTATTGGATTTTGAAGAATCATGTTGATTAACTGATGGATGTGATTCAATATTTCTTGTATTGTCGCTGCTTCATATGCGGTTTGATTATATCCAAACTTTATTGTAAGTGTCTCTTCAGGGAAGCACATAATTCCATACTTTACATGCGGCTCATCAACAACTTCGTAATCTGTGATAGCAAAATTTCTGTTTTCATTTGAAGAGAAGATAGCTTGGTTAGTTGGATAGTTTTCAAAAACCCAAAGATGGTCAGTCAACTCGGTTTTTAATTCACTTTGCTTTTGTATATCAACAAATGAATAATATGCATACTCATTACACTTCAATGTTTCTAGTTGTACTTTTTGCAGGAAATCTACAAAAGTTTGCGTTTCTGTCCATGCTAGTCGGATAGGCAAAACATTTGTGAACAGACCAAACATATTTTCAATTCCTTCTACTTCGGGAGGTCTGATTGATACGAGATTAGGTAATACTATTTCTCTTGTTCCATTGTATTTGCCAAGCAATATTCCCCATACAGCTAGTAATGCCGTATTCATAGTTATATTGTTTTTAGTTACAAATGCCTGTAACTGACTAGTCAAATCCTTATTTAATGTTAAATCCATAAATGTGAAGTTTAACCCTTCACTTTGAGTTATTACTTTCTTTTTAGGAATACTAATTTTCCGATTGTACCCTGATAAATAATCGCGCCAAAAATGACGTGCTCTCTCGTGATCTTGTGCTACAGTCCAATTTATGAATGTTTCAAAAGGTTTTACAATAGGTAAATCCGCCATAGTTCCGGCATTTTTTGTTTCATAGAGTTGGAATAATTCGTCTATTAAAATGCTGACGCTCCAACCATCACATAACAGATGATGGGAACTCCAAACCACCTTATGCTCCTTATTACCTAGTTGGAATATACAGAGACGGTTCATGAGTTCATCATTTTTAAATCCTCGACTTAAATTTTCATTCATCCAATGGTCTAGGAATTGTTGCTGTTCTTGTTTCGTCATATCAACCAATTCTTTTATCTCTGAAATCATTTGAACATCATGTAGAACAGCTTGCCAAGGTTGTGCTTGTTCATCTTGCACAATTATTGTTCTTAAAGAATCATGACGATTAATTAATTGTTGGAAACACTGAATAAAGAGATCAATATCCAGTTCCCCCTCAAGTGACCAAATTATTTGTTCAAAATATGCATTTGTATCCGGTTCAGTCGCAGCATGTTCATAAATAACTTTCTGGAAAGGTACTAATGGGTAAATACGTTCTATATTTATATCCGGCATTTTTTCTTGTATTTTGGTAAGTATATGTTGATTAAGTTGTTTATCTTTAACATTTAGTAATGTAGCTTTATTATCGTTCATATTGTTTACATCATTTGTTTGTGAACTTGAAAGGTGGTCTAGCTTTTTAACAAATTGAACCATGTCCCCTAATATAGGAAATGAAAATAGATTTTTTGGCTCTAGCTCAAATCCTTGTCTATATAGTCTGACGGACACTTGAATTGCTTTTATCGAATCTCCACCTAAGGCAAAGAAATGATCATTTACCCCAACTCGATCTACTTTGAGTACTTCTTGCCAAACACTAGTTAATATTTTTTCCATTTCAGTTTTTGGAGCAATAAATACTTCATTTTTTTGTTTCTCTGGAGTAGGGAGCGCTTTTCTATCTAATTTCCCGTTTGGAGTCAAGGGTAATTGTTCCAAATAAACAAAATAAGAAGGAATCATGTAATCCGGCAAGTGATCTCGCAAATACTTTCGTAGTTCTGTTGTACTAATATTTTGCTCATTTACCACATATGCAACTAAAAATTTTATTCCATTCTCATCTGTTTGATCAATTACAACAGCATGTTCGATTTGTTTGTAAGTTAGAAGACAATGGGCAATTTCTTCTAACTCTACTCGATATCCTTGAATTTTCACTTGATAATCTTGGCGGCCTAAAAATTCAATATATCCCTCAGGATGCATTTTTCCACAATCTCCTGTCTTGTATAAAAGACCAAAATCAGGATGTGATACAAATGCGGCATTCGTTTTCTGTTCGTCATTTAAATATCCTTTAGCAAGGCCCACTCCCCCGATATATAAATCCCCAATTACACCAACAGGGCACATTTTCTTTTCATAGTTCAACACATAATACGTTTGATTCGCCAAAGGCATCCCATATGGAATACTATTCCAATGTGATTCCACCTGTTTGACCGGATAATAAATTGACCAAATCGATGCTTCTGTTGCTCCTCCTAGTGAAACTACTTCTGCAATTGGAAAATGCCGTTTTATTTTTCCTGGCAAAGAAAGTGGAATCCAGTCTCCACTATGTAAAACTAAACGCAAAGAAGATTGTTCAAAATGAGAACCTACTTGATCCAATGCCAAATCCATGATTGCAGGCACTGTATTCCAAATTGTAATTCCTCTACGCTCGACGGTACGGATTAATTCTTGCATGTTTCTTGGATCACGAATCATTACCAACATTGCACCTGTGCTTAACGTTCCGAAAATATCGTATACAGATAGGTCAAAACACATGGAAGAGATACCAATAATACGATCATCTTCATTTATCTGATATTTTTGATTAATGTCTTGAATGGTATTTGCAACCGCTTGATGAGTAATAATTACTCCTTTTGGTTTCCCTGTACTTCCTGAAGTGTATATGATATAGGCAAGATCTTCTGGACCAGCAATAGCGGGCATATCTTCTGTTGTATATAATGACAAATGTTTTTCTTCATAAAGACTAGGTTCTAATAAAAGTTTGCATGAGCTATTTTTTAAAATATATGTTTGGCGATCTAAAGGATGATCGGGATCAATCGGAACATAAGCGGCACCTGCTTTTAAAATACCTATCATATTAGCAATTGTGTCAACTTGTCTTTTTGCTAAAAGACCCACTTTGTCACCTAGACCAATGTCTTGCTCTTTTAAGAAATGCGCAATTTGATTGGAGCGTTTATGAAGTTCCGAGTATGTTAACCATTCTTGCTCAAATACCACTGCTACTTCATCCGGTGTACGTTTTACTTGATCTGTAAATAATTGATACAGAGTAGTTAAAGGTATTTTTTCAGTTGTTTTATTATATTGCTCAATTAAAGTTTGATCCGATTCTTTCATCTGCAAAGATGTTACGTCGCTTTGTTTCACTAATTGTTCCAATAAGTCAACAAATTGAGAAAACATTGCTTCTATTACATCAACATCAAACAACTCTTCAACATAGTTCCAGCTAATTAATAACTCTCCATTTTTTTCAATTACTACATTATCCAAATACACTTGTGGAGTCCGAGCATGAATATGGCGAAGAGAACCAAGCTGTTCCCAAGCAAACGCACCCGCACCTGCTAGCATCGAGGTGAAAACAATTGGCATAACTGCTTTTGGCGTCATTTGGTGGTATCGAGTAAAATCTCGAATAAAGTTAACTCCATCGTAATGACGATGTTCAAGGCCATCCAATAAAGTAGATTGCGTTTCTTTTACTCTAGTAAAGAAAGATTGCTCTGGTTTTACATCAACATCCAACAAAATAAGCGATGTGAAATCTCCCACAATCTGTTCTACTTCTTCATGAACAGGATAACGGTTAAATACAGTCAAATTAATTGCAAATTTACGTTGATTACTCCAATATGCCAACACATCACCATATATTGTACAAAGCAGAGCGGAAGGAGTTACTTCTTTCTCTTGTGCTAACTTTCGTAGCTTTGTCCACTTTTCATTGTCCAGGATCTTAGTAAGTGATTGGAATTTAGGAGTAGCAATCTCTGCCGGATCCTTTTTTAACAGCAAAGAAGGTGCAAATGGAAAGTCAGGAAGCTTACTTGTCCAATAATCTTTTGCTGTTTTATATTCTTCACTTTGTTCCATTTCATCATAGATAAACATGTAATCTTGAAAATCAAAAGATAGAGATTCTAATTTTTGATTTGGTTTATAATAATAATGCAACAAATCCTGTCCAACTATGTTCATGCTTGCTCCGTCCATTAATAAAGCATCGTATCGAAAACATAATAAATACGTGTCTTCTTTTAAAAGAAAGGCTTTTAATTCAAACAAAGGCCATTTCCCCAAAGGGAATACATGGTTAGTCATTCGAGAACGTTCTTCTTGTAAGCGAGCATTTTGATTCCTATCATCTAAATCTATGAGACTAACTATTTCAATCTCGTAATCAGGAACGCTTTGTAATATTTGCTGTTCTCCCTCTGGTAAAATTACAGCTCGCAACATTGGATGACGATGAATTACCTTTTGAAAACTTTTTGAAAGACGATTAATATCCAATTTTGTTTCATATTCAAAATATGTTTGAGGTGAAATACCACTTAATTCAAACTGTGAATTCCTCCCTAACATGTACGCTGTCTGAACCTCTGTTAATGGAAATGACTTAGACAAATCTTTAACATGAGTTGGTCTATTTTCAAAGTTTTCCCCTTTATGCTCTACCTCTACACAAGAACTAAGTTGAGCAATCGTAGGATGCTTAAAAAAATCTGTTGTACTTATTTTTAAGCAGTCTTTTCTTAATAAATTAATTACCTGAAGTGCTTTAATCGATTCTCCTTTTAAAGCAAAAAAATTATCATGAATACCGATTCCCTCAATCTCCATAACTTTTTCCCATGCATGCACCAATGTTTGTTCAATTTCATTGCGCGGTGCAACGTATGGAATTGATATATAATCCGTTTGTGTTATATCTAATAATCTTTTCCTATCTACTTTCCCATTTGGATTCAGCGGAATCTCTTCCACCTGAATCATTTTTTCAGGAATCATAAACTCAGGTAATTTATCACTTAAATATTTTCTGATTTCATCAAAAGAGACCTTATTATCGGATACATAGTACGCAGCTAATAATTTCCTATTTCCATATACTTGATCAACAACGATAGCTTGCTTTATTTGTGGATATTCCCTTAACTGGCTTTCGATTTCTCTTAATTCAATCCGATATCCCCGAATTTTTACTTGATGATCCATTCGACCTAGATATTCAAGTTCTCCATTAGGCAACCAACGAACGAGATCACCCGTATGATACATCATTTCTCCTGCAGTAAAAGGACTCGGTACAAATTTTTCATCTGTCAGTTTAGATTTCCCAAGATACCCTCGTGCTACCGCCACGCCACCAATACAGAGTTCACCCGGAATTCCAAATGGTTTTAATTGACCATACTTATTCAATATATAGGAATGATAATTCGGATTGGGACTTCCAATCGTAACTTCTTTGGCGGAGCTCAAATCCTTTACTGTTGCACAAATGGTTGTTTCTGTAGGACCATAAATATTTAAAATTGTCGCTTCACTGATGCATCGAATTTTTTCAACCAAATCAATGGAAAATGCTTCTCCTGCTAACAAAATAGATTTCAAATCTTTCAGAAAATTTACCCCTTCTGGATCACTTAAAATCACTTCCATTCGCGATGGCGTTGATTCCCATAAATCTACCTTATGTACTTTGACCAAATGAGCCAATTCTTTTGTTGCAAACTGGTCCTCTGTAGCAATGACTACTTTCGAGCCTTGTGTTAAAGGAAGACATATTTCTAACAAGGAAATATCAAAAGAAACACTAGCAAGAAACAAGAATGATTGATTATCTTTTACTTTTTCTCTCATTGCACTTAAAAAATGAACAAGAGATTTCTGTTCCACCATTACTCCTTTTGGATTTCCTGTTGATCCTGATGTGTAAATGACATAAGCTAAATCATTAGGATCGCCTTCCCGAATTAAATTACTTTCTTCACCTTGGAAGAGATGTTCCTCATCAAGATACAGCACTTCACCAGCAAATTGCGGTAACTCTACTTCCGTTCGCTTGCTCAATAAACATTTTGCTTGACTATCTTGTAACATATATTCAATTCGTTCATTTGGATAGTTAGGATCGATTGGTAAATATGCTGCACCTGCTTTAAAAATTCCCATCATGCCAATGATCATTTCTAATGACCGGTCTACCATAACCCCAATAATACTTTCCTTGGATACACCTTTACTTTGAAGAATAAAAGCCAATTGATTTGCTTTCTTATTCAATTCTTTATATGTTAAATATTGATCATTACAAACAACAGCGATTTGATCTGGGGTTTTTAACACTTGTTCTTCAAACAAATCTTGAAATGTTAGAGACAAGTCTATGTTTGTATGACTGTTATTCCATCCTTCTAACAACTCTTTCTCTTCTTCTGCAATAATACACGTATCTTTCACTGCCAAATTTGGATTTTTTAATACTTGCTTTAAAATATAAAGATACGAATTTGCAAACTGTTGCAAAGAAGAAAACGAATGAGATTTGAAAGAAATTTGAAATTCAAATTCATTATGTATTTCATTCCATTTTCTTTGTATCCAAACCGCTAAATTATTCTCTGCATATTCTTCTATCGAATTTTTATTATGTAACCCTTCCATCCCAATAATAATTTGAAAAGGAGTTAAAGGATGTTCCACTAATAATTCAGAGAGTGGATACCCCTGATTGTCATACCCGAATAAAGTCGTTTCTTCAATCTGATTCACTACTTGTTTAAAGCTATGATGCGGATGGATTTCACTTCCTAAAGGAAGCAATTTATTAAGATTCTCGCTTTTTTCAAGATTTTTTTCGATTACAGGAATACCAATAGTAATTCTTTCTTGATCTGTATAGTGTGCCAAACAAATCCTTAACGCGGCCTGTAACCAGCTAAATAATAATAAATCTTGAGACTTACTTTCTTTTTGTATACTTTTACTCAACTCTACATTCATTATGATTTGAACGTGCTCACAAGGATTTTCTTTATTTAGTTGGTAATCACTATTAAATATAGAAAAATCAAGAACCTCGGAAGATAATTGCTCCTTCCAAAACGCTTCTACCCCTTTATTTCCATGAATAGAACTTCGATCTTTAATGTGCATGTTTATCTTTATCCCCCTAATATTCATTTCTTCTATTCGTTAATTTTCAGGCCAACTTCAAGCCCATGGAGAAATATTTGATGGTTATCCAAACATAAAAATTGCTGAATCTCTTCAAATTTCATATGACCAACTGAACAAACGCCTAAATTTAATGTCTCAGCAACCATATTTAAGGTAGCAGTGATAATGCCTGACTCAATACAAGCAAATAAATATCCATCTGAACCGTATTTCGGGATGGAAGCGTTCGCATTATAAACCAAATAAACTGAGAAAGCAGATTGAGTAAATAAATCCTGGTTAATTAACTCATGATCACTTTTGATTACTTGATCAATGTTGTTTACAATCACAAGACTATTTTTTGATGGGTTAAAATAATAAAACCCAGCTTTTATACCTTCTATACGTTTTGGTTTTATATAAACAAAGATATCAATAGGGTAGAGTCCGCCTGCACTTGCGTAATGATAGTATATTTTTTCTTCCCTAACCTGTTTTAGAGTTGATATGAAATGGGAAAATTCTAAAAAATTAATATGTTTTTTCATATCAAATTGGCGACAAGACCTACGTTCCTTGATTATAGTGGGTAGCTCATTTGTTGTTTCAAGTTGAATTTCGGTTGATCGCGCAGCAACGTGCGTTCGATTAAATTGTTCACGCATATACGTATCTAACTCTTCTTTAGAAAAGCGAATCTGGTTGCTATATGGATTCGGAAAAATCTTTTCTTGTGTGGAAAATACTTCTCTTGGGTGTAATATGTTACTTACTAACACACGATTTTTTATCATAAGCTCTATTGTTTTTTGTGTCTCTTCTATATTTCCTAAAGAAAAGCGCTCTACTAGTTTACTAATTTTTACACCTTTTTGAGCCATAAAATAAAACTCAGGAAACCACTCAGACAGAATGCCTGTAAATCTCATTTCCCCTATCAAAACTTCATTATGCAACTTTTCCCAATGCTTAATAGGAGACCAGTAATAAATTTTCTCGTTCATATAACCCTCCATAAACTTTTAACTTATTTTTGAAATGCAATTTTCTAATCTACAAAAAATATTTTTTAGATTCTGATCCTTGTCTCATAGTGATTATAAATACATGCACTTCAACGAAACTTGAAAATAATGAAATAACTTTTTCTTCATTAATTTTTTTTATTTCATCATAAAAAGTGTTTTTTTATTAGATATTTCACATCCTTTCCCATAGTAATCCTATAAGGTATAAACCATTTAGAATGTTAAGAACATTGACGCATTTGCAATGTGAAATTATTGTAATGGATTGGAAAGCAGATGGGTATAGATATTAAACATATTAATATTGAGAAAGTTTTATTTGTTATATCGATAAAATTTTCTCGTGATATTTATTACATATAGATTAAGAAAAAATTTTAAAATTTTTCTTTTGAAGTTAGTTTAAAAATGTAACGTACTATTACATACAAGTGAGTTACTAACATATCGTATTTAAAAAAGAGAAAAGACACCATTTAAGGTGTCTTTTCTCTTTTTTATGCCATATACTTTTTAAGCCTTTTTTATCTTTAAACAATTTGTAGAAATTAATACAACTCGAACATCTAGCCCGTTATATGTTCGAATATGTAATAAAAATTATATAAATTAAGAATGTATTTTAGATAATTTTATTGATAAACATCAAGGTATCTTCGCCTCCTCCTATCATAATAGCAATGTTTCCTTGCCTATCTCTTTTATTAATTTATAATATAATTACAGTATGTGAAATTATATTACATGAACTTTAAAAGCGAAGTGAAAATAACCGTCACTTCGCTTTTTGAATTTATAATCCGTATTTAAATTACTCAATTCTATATATACTTCCACATTATTTGCTTTTATTTAATTGGTTTCTCTGTTTTTAAAACTAGTGAACTTAATGCAGGAACTTTAATTTTATTATCATGGACAACGTAAAGTGTTTTACTACCTGCCTGTTTTCCGTCTACTAGTACTTTCCACGGACCTTTCGATGGAAGTGTTATGTCAACGGCTTCCCTATTTGCATTGTGAGTCACCATAAAGTATTCATTTTTATTCCCATTTCCCTTTATTGAATAAGCCACAACATTTTTGGGAGTATCCATAAAAGCTATATGTTTTTTTATTTGTTCTGCAGATGTCATTCGAAAAGCTGAGTACTTTTTGCGTAAATCTATTAAGCCCTTCATATATTCTACCTCATTATTAAATGCTGCACGGCGCAACCAGTCCATTTGGTTAATTGAATCAGGAGATTTGTAACTGTTATGATCACCATATTTCGTACGCATAAACTCTTGTCCTGCATGTAAGAATGGGATACCTTGTGATGTTAATAAAATCGAAGAAGACAATTTGTGCATTTGTTTTCGCACTTCTTCACTATCACTCGAATTAGTCAACTCAAGTTTGTCCCATAATGTATGATTATCATGTGCTTCCACATAAGTTAGCACCTGCTCCGGATCTTTATACGTAGACGAATTTATATCGT
The DNA here is from genome assembly GCF_008368755.1 of Bacillus sp. AR2-1. Classification (NCBI taxonomy): domain Bacteria; kingdom Bacillati; phylum Bacillota; class Bacilli; order Caryophanales; family Bacillaceae; genus Bacillus; species Bacillus sp. AR2-1. Next base: position 5,195 of record NZ_QORY01000029.1, on the reverse strand, counting down.
AGTCAATGCCTGCCGTAATCCCTTTTTTAATACGGTCTTCCATGTTTTCCTTTCCATTTACAAATCCATTTTCCTTTTCCTCAAATACACTACCTTTTAATCCATCACGTATATTATCGTTAAAATGAGCAATCCCTTTCATTTTCACTGCATTTTTTTGATTTGCTTTCAATTCAGCTGCAAGAGGTGTATTTAAATCCCAACCTTCTCCATGCAGTATAATAGAAGGGTCAATTTGATTGACAGCTTTACGTATTTCATTCATCGTTTCATAATCATGAATACCCATTAAATCAAAACGGAATCCGTCTAAATTGTATTCTTTTGCCCAATATGTGACGGAGTCAACCATAAATTTCCTCATCATTTTCCGTTCTGAAGCTGTATCATTTCCTACTCCAGTTCCATTTGCAAATGTTCCGTCTTCATTGTAACGATAATAATAACCTGGAACTAACTTATGAAAATTAGATTCAGCAGCATTATACATATGGTTATATACTACATCCATCACAACACGAAGATTATTATCATGCAGTGTTTGAATCATTTGCTTTAATTCGGTTATTCGAACAGTTGGTTCATATGGATTTGTAGAATAGGATCCCTCTGGAACGTTGAAGTTTTTCGGGTCATATCCCCAGTTATATTGTGGTTCGTTTAAATTCTCTTCATTTACTGAAGCATAATCAAATATCGGTAAAAGCTGTACGTGCGTAACACCAAGATCTTTCATATGATCAAGTCCTGTTTTCACATCTTTAGGCCCTCTTGTTCCTTTTTCAGTTACACCTAAATATTTTCCTTTATGTTTTATACCACTTTCGGGCTGAATAGAAAGATCACGTACATGCAATTCATAAATAATTGCATCTTCCGGATTTTTAAATTTTGACTTTTTGTTTGTTTTCCATTTTTCAGGAGTTGTTTCTTCTAAATCAACAACTGCACCTTTATCTCCATTTACAGAAGCAGCACGCACATACGGATCAACTGCTTCTGTCCACCTATCACCAATTTTCACCTTATACGTATAAAAGAGACCTTTTTGGTTCCCTGTAAGTTCTGCTTTCCAAGTGCCTTTTTCACTTTGTTGCATGTTTATTTCAGTACCTATTTTATCGTTCCATTTTTTATATGTAACTAACTTCGCTTCACTCGCAGTAGGAGCCCATACACGGAACTTTGTATGTTGTGGTGTATATATATTACCTAAATCGTTACCACCATAATAAAATGAATGATCAAACTCCGCACTACGAATGACTTTACCGATTTCGGTATACGTATCAGCTACGTTTTCGATTTTAACTTTGTATGTCTGTTTTAAATCAATTTTCTGTTCCGTAATTATTTTCACCTTATTTGTAATATCTCCACCATTTTTATCAAAAGGATTAATTTCCTTAATTTTAATGCCCTCAATTTCAATTTTCTGTTCCTTACTATTAAACGGAACATTAGTCGTTACAGTGATTTCATTAAAACTATCAATAGTTGCTTTTTGAATTGATAGATTCGAAGAAGGCTTAGAAGTATATACTTTATCATCACCCGAAAGAATCCACACTTCAGCACGACCGTCCTTTATATTTTCAATCCAACGATCGCCACCATCTTTTTCCCACTCATTTGTACGAATAATAAATCCTACACGATTATAGTCATCATCTATATTAATCTTAGCGTACTTTCCAAATTCATCTTCACCAGTAAATTCATATGATTTACCATTCGCATTTTCTCCCCATAACCAAAGGTTCCAATCCTTTGTATTTCCAGACTGTTCTTTGTAATGAATGATAACTTCAGTTGTTTTCGAATTTGAAACTGCCTTTACACTTTGAAAAGAGAAAACAGATGATAACATAACGATTATAGTAAGTAATAAAACTGATTTGTTAATTAATCTTTTTATCATTTGCACCACATACACCCTTTCTTTAAATAGTACGTACAATTTATTATGCTCGTACTAAATTACACTACTTAAATTAATCTAGAACTCTCTTTTACTTCACCCCCATATTGGCTATTTTCACATATGTATTTCAATGATCTTTTAATACGAAAACGTTTGCATTAATATTTAAAAAAATAGGTTTATTTATGTCTTCATATATTTGTAAATACTAAAAGATCAAGGAAATCATTTTAAAGCAATCGTTTGTTATCGCTTTCATTTTATAGCACTTTCTATTAAGAGGTCAATATATTATTAATTTTCTGTTTTTATACACTTTAAACCTTATATATGTGTCGTAACTTCATAAAGATAGACAACCTAATTATTGCTTATTAATTGTATTTTCAATCATACATTGCTGTATAAAAAAACAGCTACTATCTTTAAAATGACAGTAGCTGTTTTTCATAATGTAATAATATATGAATGAAAACTATATTTCTAACTTACTTAATTTTTGCTGCATCAAATGCCTTTTGAACTGCTTGAACTTCAGCAGTATTTGCTCCATATTTATTCGTTGCCACTCGAATACATGCTGATCTCAACTCTTTGAAATTAGAAGTCATGTTTAACTCATCTGTATTTGCATAATAGAAGATATCAAACATTTTATCTTCACCAATCCCTTTAACAGTTACACCGTTATGAGTTCCACCTTTTGCAATGAGATACGCAACTTTATTGATAATACTTGAATTAAAATGAACGCCACCTTGATCCCATCCATTAAAATCGTTAAATTCACTGTAATCATCTGGATAAGGTACTCCAAGTGAAGATGGAACAGAAGCCGGGTTTTCCATATCACGGAAAACAGATCCAGTTTGTTCTCCCATAGTCCAGTTAAAACTTCCATTGTTTACGTATTTCTCAATAGATGTTCCCATAATATCAGATAGCGCCTCATTAATCGCACCAGATTCACCGTAATATTCAAGATTAGATTCGCTAGAAGTAACTGCATGTGTAAATTCATGGCCAGCTACGTCGTATGCCTTGACGATAGGATCTCCGTATACAAGCATACTTCCATTATTCGCACTTAATGCATTCTGCCAATTTTTCGGATCATTCGTATCTCCAGAATCCCAAGCGTGTACAACTGAAACTACCTTTTGTCCCTTATTATCAAAGCTATTACGCTTGTATTTATCTTTATAAAAATCAAATACTTTTGTTGCTAAGTAATGAGCACTTACTGCTTTTGGATCGTTAAATGTTGTCGAAGTACTAGTTGCTAATGTACCAGGATAATAGCTTTCTTCTTTAGTAATGTCTCTATAATTCACATCATATGTTTCGATTCCTTGCCCTCTTGTATAATCAGCAAGAGCATATTTGCCATTACTTTGTTGAGAGATTCCAAATGTACGTGATATACCTAAATCATCTTTTCCTGTTCCGGTTAATGATGTAAGATTGCTTTTTTTACTTTTCTTTAATGCTCCAACTAGTTTTTCACTTGCTTTTAAGTTAGATTCTTGTACCATATTTTTTAACATATCACCATTTTGTGCATTTACTAAATAAGTTCCGGAAACATATTTTGGTGTTGCAGCTTCAAATGTAACTTGGTATGCATTGCTAGCTTGTCCATTATTTTCATCAACAAAAATAACTTCTTTAACTTCGGGCTCAGAAATAAAATTGATATCGTTCCCGTACTTCGTATAAATATATTGTTTTGCTTCATCTTTTGATAGATTAATAGTTTTTTTCAATTCTTCTTGTTTTAAATTTTGCGCACTATCGCCTGAAATACTTTTAATAACACCGTTATTATCTACGTGTGCAGTTAATTGATGGCCGTATACTTCTTTTCCTTCGTATGTTTGCTGAATACGTACAAGTGTAGTCCCATCATATGAACCACGTTTTTGAAGAACTTTATAATCTACTCCTGTTTCTCCATTGACTTGCTTTGGAGAAAGAGCTTGTTCTGTTTTCTCCTTAAGAGCATCTTTTACTACATTCTCTGGTGCCTTTTGTGACGGTTGTGTAAGTTCACCCGAACGGAACGATTCTTCCTGAATTTGAACTTGAAGTTGATCTGTTTCCTCTGCATAACCTACTCCGTATGGTGCAACAGCCGTTAAAGCTAAACCTGTTGTTAATGCTACCTTAGTTAATGTCTTTTTGTTTTTCATTTTGTTCACCTCGTATAATTTTTGAAATAGAAAGCTTGTACAAAGTATACTTCCTGTTTCTGTCGAAAAAAAGGGAAAATACACAATTTATGTAACATTATGCAAAATTACATATATGTGGTCGATGATATAAATAAAGAACGACACATATATGTATATTAATTTCAATAAAAAAGAGCTCTTTTAGGCGCTCATCCAATTGGTTAGTTGTTAATTATCTATATTCATTCTAATCAAAGTGCCCTTACATCTAAATAACAACATAAAAACCCACTCTTTACTATTTTAAGAGTAGGTTTAATGCTATTAAAATAAAAATTGTTATAGGACATCTTATAATTTATATTACTTATTTAAACTTATATTTCGGACATGAAGTTGATTTAGGATAAAGATGGATCAAATGAATACTAATGACCTTGATAAACAAGAAAAAGAAAGTGCGTGTTTTGTTTTATGATGTATATAGTATATAAATACTGTAGTGAAGCAGCGCATCTACAATTTAGATTTTTTAATATAATGTTGTTATGTATGTCTATAGCTGCAAAGATGGATTGTAACGTTATGAGATAGCTGAAGTCTCATATGAGTTTCAGGCTTTTTATTTTGTCAAAAATATCTTTAATTTGTCTCCCATTTAAATATAGTAAAGGACACATCTATTGCATGTTATTAGCTCAAGGTATGTTCTTTTAAAGCATATTATAAATATGCATAGTAAGAAATAAAACCATAATTATTCAAATAAAAAATCCCCCGGATTTATTTAATGATCCAGGGGACCTTTTATTGTTGATTCTTTATATTTCCATACCGATCACAGACTTTTTTAGGATAATGGTATGTCCAAGTTTAATAGTTCTTTGCACGAGAGCTATCTATTTTATATTTATTTAATTATCCTACTAAGTTTTTTGTAAAATTCACCTTTTCTTTTTACATGATTAAACTGATTTGGATTAATATTAACTTTTTGTGAGAGTGCTACAATCTCTTCTTTTGTAATTGAATCTTTAGTATTTATAGATGCTATATTTGTATATTTTCCATCTTCTGTTTTTGGAATTTCTAAAATC